>JBATYN010000503.1:0-9699 GCA_049674125.1 Pseudolabrys sp.
GTGCGCGACGGTGATTTCCAACGCGGGATCAACAAGGCGGTCGCCAACAATTGGATCACCATCGATTTGCGAAACCGCCACCGCTATCAACTCACGACAACGGGGTACGCTGTCGGGCGGGTGATCGATCCGGTCCTCGGAGCGTAGAACGAGCGCCATGTCCGCTTTGGGTCAAAAGCAGACATGTGCAGCGCAAAAAGGCACGTCCGCTTTACCCCCGAAAGCGGACATGTGCAGTGCACTGGCTCATGTCGGCTTTGTGCCAAGAGCGGACATGTGCAGCGCACAAGCCGATGTCCGCTTTGTGCCAATAGCGGACATGGCATTACTCGACCACCTCATCAGCGCGGGCGAGTAGCAACGGCGGAACGTTGAGACCGAGCGATTTCGCCGTCTTGATATTGACTACGAGTTCGAACTGGCTGAATGACCGGCAAGTCGGAAGGCTTTTCACCACTGAGAATGCGGCCGACATAATTTCCAGCTTCACGGTAGGCGTCAGGTTGATCTGGCCCGTAGCTCAAAAGTCCACCCGCCAAAGCAAATTCGCGCGAATTGAACATGGCCGGCAGCTTGTGACGGGTCGCCAAAGTTGCCAGTTGTTCGCGGCTGCTGTTGAACAGCGGATCGGCGCTTATTAGGAGCGCGTCGGTTCGTTCCTGAGTAAGTTGTGCAAAGGCATGGTCAATATCCTCTCTGGTGCGCGCCTTCACCACAACGGTCTTACGGCCCAGCGCCTCTGCAGCAAGGCGGGCGTTATTCGTATCTGACTCTGCATTTGGGTTGTTCGGGTTGACGAGGAAGCCAAAATTCGTCGCAGCAGGAATTAACTCGTGGAGCAGGCCGAGTTGCTTTGCGACCAACAGATTGACCAGAAAGCTCACACCGGTGACATTGCCACCCGGCCGGTTGAGACTCGCGACGAGGCCGAAGTTGACCGGATCGCCGCCGATCACAAATACGATAGGGATAGTCCGGGTCGCCATTATGGCTGCTTGCGCCGCGGCAGTGCTGCCAGTCACGGAGATCACTGCTGCCCGGCGGTCGAGAAGTTCGGCTATCAGTGCTGGCAGCGGATCGTATTGACCCTCGGCCCAGCGATACTCGACTTTCACTTTCTGGCCATCGGTATATCCGTTTTGCGCGAGCCCTTCGAGAAAGGCAGCCACTTGTCGTTTGTAGTTTTCGGCTGAACCCGCGTTGATAAAGCCGACAACCGGCATCGCTGCCTGCTGCGCATATAATGGCAACGGCAATGTTCCTATTGCCGAGCCGGCAACTATTTTGATGAACTCGCGCCGTCTCATTCGATCACCTCATCGGCCAGGGCAAGTAGCGTAGGCACGATGGTGAGGCCAAGCGCTTTGGCGGTGTTGAGGTTGATGACGAACTCGAATTTATTTGGCGCTTGAACCGGAAGTGCACCCGGGCTGGCCCCTCGCAGGATTTGGTCGACATACGCCGCAGCTCGCCGGAACTCCTCTGCAGTGTTTACGCCGTAAGACATAAACCCGCCCTCAACAGCGAAATATCGATAGGGATAAGTAGCCGGCACGTGATGCTGCGCTGCTAATTGTATAATTAGTTCGTGATTAGCGGCTGTGAAAAAGTCTGGGAACACGATGATCCCACCGTCCGATGCTGTACCGGTCGCTTCGATGACCCGCGCAATCTCGGTAGCATCGGCGACACCGCGCGTTGTCAACTCAACCCCGATCGACGACGCACTTGCCTCGATGGACTTCAGATAGCCGGCATACGGTGTGGTCTTCGGATTATAGATAAGCGCGACCTTGGCTACACGAGGCGCACCTTGCTTGAGCACCTCTAGCCACTTCCCGCCCATCGTGAACTCGAAATTGGTGAAGCCGGTCACATTGCCACCGGGCGCTGCCAGACTGGTCACCAACCCACTGGTGACCGGATCAGTGACGATGGCAAACACGATCGGTGTGGTGCCGGTTTTCTGGCGCAACGCCCTCACCGCCGGCGTGCTGCTTGTCACAAGCACGTCTGGCTTGAGCGCGGTCAGTTCGGCCGCATAGGCCTCGGTACGATCAATGGTGTCGCTCAGCCAGCGATATTCGATCTGGATATTACGGCCCACCGTCCATCCAAGATGGTCGAGCTGCTGCACAAAAGCCGCAGTACGACGCCGCGCTTCCGGGTCGCTTTCAGCCAGTCCCACGAGCCAGCCGATATGCCGTATGCGGCCAGCCTGTTGCCCTCGTGCCGTGACTGGCCATGTGGCTGCCGCGCCGCTTAGAAGCTTTATGAACTCACGGCGCTGCATGCGTGCTCTCCGAGAACACGTCCCGTCTAATTCGTAAAGCCTAGCAGTGATCAGGCCCGATGTCCGCTTTGGGTCAAAAGCAGACATGTGCAGCGCATCAGGGCACGTCCGCTTTACCCTCAATAGCAGACATGTGCGGCGCACAAGCCAATGTCGGCTTTGTGCCAGAAGCGGACATTGTCACGCACTGATCCTCCCCTGCCGCCCCATTGTGGTAAACTTGATCGCGGCGTACCGTTGCGCGTTGTCGTTGTAGGGGGTGAACCATGCTTAGGCTTATCGCAATCATTGGAATGCTCTGTATTGCCTCTGCGGCACAAGCGCAGCAGCAACAAAAACAATCGCAGCAGAAAGATGACTCAGCTAGACTTACCAAGTGCGCCCAAAAATGCGCCCAGCGAGCGCAAGGCACTCGTGCAATAACAAATTGCCAGCAAACATGTGCATACGGTCATTCGACAAGATAACAAAGCTACCCGTCACGGCGATGCCAAGTCCAAGATCGCCGTGACGGCCGAGGCACGCTCAGCCTTTCGCCGGGGAAGACCGGCCAATTAGTGCCAATAAACCCATACCGAAGCGACATCACAAAACCCATACCGAAGCGACATCACACCAGTTGTTGCCGGTAGCAATACGCCACCCCCGTGATGTCCGCTTTGGTCAAAAGCAGACATATGCGGTGCAAACACGCAGGTCCGCTTTATCCCCGAAAGCAGACATTGATCAGTGGCGCCAGGCCATCCTGGCCGAATTAAAGCTGCAATAAAGCGGGGACCGCATGACCCGTGTTGTGGTCGGCCGAGCCCTGCGATCCCCACCAAACGGACTGTTGCCGTCTCCATGGGGGCGAAATTAAGAGAGACGGGCGCAGCCCGTATTCCTTCCGCTTTACGCGAGCATCATCCTTAGTCGGTTAAATACCGAGAAAAGGAATCATTAAATCGTGCCGTGGAACTATAAAATATTGATGCTTCAGAATTGCGTGCCTCAAGCCGGACGCTAGTTCTCAGCGGACGTTCACAAACGGATTTACGCAAACAGAAGACTGCCACGCTGCGGTCTCTCCAAAATCCGATCAGGCGTTTCGATCAGAAAGAAGCACCTTTTCAAAAAAATTCTCTATTGAGGTATCATAGGAAAGTTGGTGGTGCGACTACACCTGTCGCCGTACCAATCGTTAACCCGACAACAAATATTGTTCGATTAGGTAGAAATAATTCAAATCCATAGGAGAAGTTGATGGACGACTCAACATCTTCGAAAGCCGCCAATGCCTTTGTGGCGTCTCCGTCTCTTGACGCAGAGAAATCTTTTCCTGAGGTGCCTGATGTGGAGAAAGAAATTGGCAATTTGCTTGGGCAAGCGCTTTCCAAACACTCCCCTCAGATCGAGAACAATGTTGAACGAATTAGGTCTTCGATTGCGCGGTTATCTTCAGTTTCAATCGATGGACTGCAAGGGCTAACGTCCGAACTTCAGGAACTGCAAACGTTTCTGAATTCCGAGGTTTCCCGCGTGCAGGGTGAAATCGAGAGCGCGTTGTCGGGAATCAAGATTATAATGGAAACCATTGCCCCCTGGAAAAACACCCCAATCTCGCCAGCGCCTCCAACGAGGACGACGTCGTACTTCAGCCCGCGCATTAAATCGCGCGATCAGTACTGATTACTTACGATTGGCCAAGGGTTTCCCGGCCACAAAACAAAGTTCTCTAGGCGGCTTGCTTTCGCTTCCTGCGGCAGCTGAGCAGACCCAACGCGCCGAGGCCGGTGGCGAAAAGGGGAAGTGCTGCCGGAAGTGGTGTCTCAACTCCATCAAGGGAAAATGCGGCGTTGAAGGCCGGTGGCGTAGTTCCTCCGACGATATCCATTCCAATGCGAAGCCAATCGGGATCAAGATTTGCGTCGCGCGTCCAGCTTTGCAAATCGGTAAATCCTGCGGGGAATGGCGTGCCCGGCGAAACGATAGGGCGCGCTGCAGAGAGCCAATAAAACTGACCGCCGTCGGTTAGCGAGACTTGCGGAACGAAGAAATAGTGATCCGCTGGAAGGTTGAAAGGCGTATTGAAGGTTACGTTGAATTGCACCTCTTGCCCGGTGATGGATCCGTTGCCGCCGGTAGTTTGGCCGGGCGCTGGGTGGATGCCGCCCGCTTGAACAGAATTCAAAGCTGTAAATGTGGCTGCCAAGGCCGCCGTAGTAAAGTTCAGGCTTCCGGCTGCAGAGTCGCGCGAGTCAAACGCAACGTCCGATGGCGAGTTGTTTCGAGTGGGCACATGGCCGGAAGGCGGAAGTGTCGAGTCCAGCGGAAACACCCGGTAGATTTCAACGGTAACCTGGCTGACAGATGGGGTTCCTCCCGTGCCAGGAACGACCAAGCCAGTAAAGCTAGCACTATTTATCGACGTTTGACCTCCAGTAAGGACAAAGTCGTCGGCGGATTCAATCTCAAATGAACCCGAAACATCTGGACGGCTGGCGGATGCCATCGCATCAGTAGGATTGCCTCCACTGAAATTGAATAAGCTATCTGCGTTTGCAGAAGTGGCGGTAGCAATTACGCTGCTCAAGATTGCGGAAATTAGAAAACTCGACTTCATGGCGACCTCCTCCAATCGCCTCACCCCCATTCAGTGACGGCTTCAAATATACAGCAGCGCGTTCGGCAAGGGATGACACCTTTGTGAAAAAACGCGGAATGGTATCAGAACGCCGTCAGTGGAACTCGGCACCGCACATGCGCGCTCGCCAAGCGGACGTGTGCAGCGCAAATCGAAATGTCCGCTAAGTTCCAATAGCGGACATTGTGAGTTTCTACTCAATAACTCGTTCGGCACTTACCAAGATTGATTGAGGACCTTCAAGTCCGAGCGCCTTGGCGGCTTTAACGTTCTCGGCTACCTCAAACTTGGCACCTGTACAGGAAGGTCGGCTGGGTTCTCGCTATGCTCTTTAATCGAAGACTTTTGCGATGCAAATTACCGTCGGGCCTGGCCCTTCCTAATTTGCCAGTTCTGCAAAACTCTTTTCTTCAGCCGTCTCTGCTTGCTTTGCCATGCGATCACAATGGTCAGCGAGCTTAAGCATTTGGCCGCGTGCGGTCGGATCTTGGAACGAGTGAGCCTTCTTCAAGAAATCTTCCGCCAACGCACGATATCTACGGCTGGCAGCCGGTGATCTGCGGTCGGACATTGTTACTCACCACACAACGATAGAGCCACTTAGGAAATATATCACTGCCGCAATCTGTTTGCCATGTCCGGTTTACCCCCAAAAAAGCAGACAGATTGCGATGTTCGCTAAGGGCAATCACGGACGTTAATTTGATTAAGTATCTTTCAAACTTGGCAAGCGGTCCTAAACCTGCTGGACCTACCTTCTCGTCCACACACGTGGGACCGATTATGGAATTTAGCCAGACTCAGATTCCGGCTATCAAATGTGCCCGATGTGGCAAGCTACTGACCGTGCCGGAGAGGTCGGAACACATCGATAAGCACCGGGTACAACATCTTTGGAAATGTGAACCCTGCGACTATTCCTTTGCCGCCACTATAGCGGCGCCCAGGCGACAGCAGTCTGCACGTCTTCCCACAAAATCTTAGCTGAAAAATGAAAAGATCTCTCTGCGGCCCACGCCATTTCAGTCGTGATTATCGCGACCGTTAATGCGATTGGTACGAACCTGAACGGAAAATTCGACAGCATTTCTACCCGGTTGAAATAACATAATCGCCTGGGTATCTAACTCCGCGTGGTCAAGTACACTAAAACCGCCGCTAAGCGGCGGTTTTTTATTTACTTGAGGTAAAGCCAATGTCCGTTTGGGTCAAAAGCGGACATGTACAGTGCACTAAGCGATGTCCGCTTTGCCCCCGGAGGCGGACATGGAGCGGCTACCTACCGCGCCTTGAAAGTCGCCCATCGCTTGCTCACGTCACGTTGCCTAGCGTTCACACTGCGGCGGGAGCCACACACCGACTGGGTCATTGACTTCGGGGACCACGCAACTGCCCAGAGCGAAGCCCCAATTTCCATTGTAAGCTGCGCCCTCCATGTGACGTGTCATATGAGCCGGGCCGGTGCGCGGAACCATACCATAATCACGCATCCCGCTCTGACGGCCTGCAATTTTGTCGTTCGGCGGGGCAGTCGGTTTAGTGCCGAAGGACAGCACATTGCCGGTGCCATTGTCAGAATCGAACGACTGAGCAAATGCCGGCGTCGCAACTGTGGCGAGCATTGCCAAGATGCTTAGAACTTTTCTCATGTCATTTCTCCTGTGGCTGAAACTCAAAAGTTTTTACACACAGGAGGAGACCGGAAAACGCCTGAGTTATTCCCTGCGGCTCATGGCTGTCGTCTCGTTTTAGATAACGTTTTTATGAAACAGGATTGAAAAGGTTGTCCGGGAATAAGTCTGTTGAGCTTACGGTGGCTCCCTAAACATTTTATTTCCAAACTCGCGATGGCTCTTCGCAAACCGAATGGACGCCGGTGAAATGTTTGTGAGATCGGTCCGCACGGAAATAAATTGTCGCTACGACAAGTCTGATCTCCGTAAGCCACCAAACGCGAGTTACAATGTCCGCCAAGCACAGCCGGTGGCACCGATCACCAACGCGACCAAATCGCGCTCGTTTCGCGCCGGCCAGCGCAACCCGAACGCTCAAAGTGCGTGAATCATAGCGATCGCTGCGAGAACGAAAAAATCACGCCAGCCAGGAGAATCATAGCCGAAATGGTCGCGTGCCTAGAGTGCGCCGCTTGGTCATTGATCTGTCCCAAGCGCAGCGATCAGCCGGCGGCGCGCTCGTGCCAGCCGCGACATCACTGTTCCTATTGGCACTTCAGTCGCCTCGGCGATCTCGCGGTAATCAAGGCCTTCAATGTCGCGCAAAACCAGCGTCTCTCGAAATGGCGTGGGCAATGCGGCGATTGCCGCGCGGAGCTGTTCGGCATCAACCTTTGCGATAAGAGCCGCTTCCGGCGTTTCCCCGTTCGGGTCGCTCGGCTCGGCGTGCTCAAGCTCGACCGCTTCGAGATCCTCGACGGTGATGACCGCGGTTGGGCGGTTCTTGCGGAGCCATGTATAGGCGGTGTTCCGCACAATGGTCAGCAACCAAGACCGGGCACTGCCGCCGGAAAATTCACGGATGGCGCGGAAGGCGCGTAATGACGCATCCTGCACCACATCTTCGGCATCCGTACGATTACCAGTCAACCAATGCGCCAGCCGATAGGCGTCATCAATGTACGGCATCACCACGCTCCTGAAGCGCGCGTTGTCATCGAGACCGCTCAACGAATCTGGGGCGCCAGAGGCAACCAACCGCATTGTTGGCCTTTCAGATTCAACTGGCCTAATGCTGACCGGCAGAGAGGTCATTGACATCGCGCCCGCTTCCGATCCGTTACAATTCGGTTGGGCTGGCGCGGAACAATCGCGCGAATTCTTCCAAGTCTTTTGAGGCGACGTCAGAGATCGCCCAGTAACTCACACCGTTCTCGATCCAGTGCACTACGTTATAGCCGTTTACCGCGCGCGGAGTCCTGTCCATGATGCGGCTCTCGGCTGGCACCTCCGTAAGGCTGATCATGTGCTTGGCGTGTCTATAGACCAACGTCGGGACCGGTGTCTGGCCAACTACGTCGATGCGTCCCCCAACCAGCGGGAAATTATCTTTCGCAAGATCAACAATACGTGGCGAATTTGGAATACGGCCATTGAACCAGGGTTTTACCGTATGACGATCCGATGACACCACATCGACTGGCTCTGGCGCCATCAGTGCACGGATGTGGTCGGAGACGAGTGAGTCCGCGACTGTGATTGTTGGTTGAGACCCGGTCACGAACCAAGTCGAGCTGCCAGTGACCATGGCGGTTAGGAGAATAGATGCTGCGAGCGCGCGCCATGACGGCTGCGCATGCTGTCGTCTCGCGCCACCAACTGACGCTTCGATGCGGGAACGCAGTCCCGACGGCACTTCCTCGCGAGGCAGCCGTTCACGAATTAGCCGCTGCAATGCCTTGACGCGCTCGCTTTCGGCCGCGAGCGCCGGGTCCGTGCTTATCTGCTGCGCAATCCCCAGCGCGTTGGCGGGGTCGAGCTCGCTGTCCAGATAGGCATGAACCAACAGCACCGAGTTATCGTCAGTCTTTGAATGGGTCATAATTCCTTCATCTCGTGGCTGGAGCGGGCGATCGGACGTTTCCTTCACCCTTCTGCCAATTTTGAGTTTAAGGCGTTTCTCAGCTTCCCTTGTCTTTACAGTCGGTTAGAGCGAACGATTTGTGGCAGGCCCAGTGACCTCGTCGAAAAGACTCTATTAGAGTCCGATTCATTCCCCAAAGAGCAAGAATTTTTCGATGCGGATTCGGCGCGTCATCTCCACGGAACGCCCAGGATAACCGAGGGCGGGCCCGAGCCCGCCGTGGTTTCTCAGTCAGTTCAAAAGTTACGGAGCATCTCATTATAGCCGATGCTGCCACCGGCAATGGCTCCTGGGCTGTTCGAATCGGAAGCCGCGTTGGTGCGAGGAACCATCGCGAAAGAGTTTAGCCCATTCCGACTAACGGCGATTTTTGCGTTCTGCGAAAGCGTGATTGGATTTTGTGTGAATGTCAGCACGTTGCCTGTGCCGTCACAAGTGCAGAACGACTGCGCAAATGCTGGCATCGCAAAGACGGCCAGCACCGCCACGGTGGTTAGAATCTTCTTCATGCCATTTCTCCTGCGGTTAAGCGGCCATTGGTGACCACACCGGAGAAGACTTCATATCGCCTGAGAAATTCCCCGTGATTGGTCGGTGCCATCTCGATTCAGATAACGTTTTCATGAAAGAAGATTGAGCGGTTTGCCTGGGAATAAATTTTCAAGAATCTATTTTCGAAGTGACACGGCGCTCACAAAACGTGTCGAACAATGCGCGGACATCTAAACCGTCGATGACATCTTTGTGAGGTAACACCGTCCAGGAATATATAGCCGTCATGATCAGTCTCGTTTTCATAATTCGCAAACTCGTTATGGGAGCCGCAACGATGACAGAACGCGATGACGGCTTGAGCCGCCGCAAGGTACTCGAATGCATGACCTCGGCCGGCACCGGCGTGCTTTGGAAGATTGCCGGAGGCGTGCCGACGTCACTCGGCATCATCGACGGGGCGGTAGCCGCGCAGCAGGATGTCGCCGTCAAGATCGACAACTTCACGTTCGGTCCTCAGGAAGTGAGAGTGAAGACCGGAACGACGGTCACTTGGACCAACAGCGACGATATCCCACACACGGTGGTGCCGCCCAACAACTTCCGATCCAAGGTCCTCGATACCGACGGCAGGTACTCGTTTACGTTCACGACGCTTGGCACTTACAAGTATTTTTGTTCGTTACATCCGCAC
>JBATYN010000504.1:0-13573 GCA_049674125.1 Pseudolabrys sp.
GAACAACGTACTCAGACCAGCGAGGACAGCAAGACTGCCCACAATCGGAACGCCAAACAGCAACACGCCAATACTGATGATGAGTGATGCCTGTACAAAGCCGACGAGAATATAGGGCACAATCTTACCCAACATAATTTCGAAAGGCGTGATCGGCATCGACAGCAGGCTCTCCATCGTACCGCGCTCGATCTCGCGAGTGACCGACAGCGCAGTAAAAATCAACATCGTCATGGTCAGAATTGTACCAACCAGACCGGGCACGATATTGAGCTGGGTTACGGCCGCGGGGTTGTAGCGGGAGTGGGTCCGAATCTCGAATGGCATCACCGGTTTGTCTGGCACGTCGCGGTCGTGCATGAGAGCCATCTGCAGCACCTCACCGAGCGCGCCAATGGCCGTGCCGGAGGCGACGGGATCGGTGGCATCGGCAATGACCAGCATCGAAGGCTTATCGCCGCGGCGGACCGAACGTTCGAAATTGGCCGGAATCTCGATAGCGAACAGCACGGCGCCCGAGGCGAGCAACTGATCCACCTCGGCTTCGCTATGAGGCAAGTGAGTAACTTTGAAGAATTTTGTGTTCTCCAGTGCAGCCAAAATCGATCGCGACAGATCAGTGCGCTCCTGCATCAGTACCGCAGTCGGCAGATTACGCGGCATGGTGTTGATGGCATAGCCGAACAACATCAGCTGAATGAGCGGTAGCATGATGATCATCGCGAGTGAAACGCGATCACGCTTAAGCTGGATGAATTCCTTCACTATCATGGCCCAGGTCTTGCGCCAGAATCCGCTGCCCGGAAGACGTCTCGCCGCTTGCGTGGGGAGGAGGTGCGTCATTGGAAGTTATCCCGCGCTTTTCCCATCAGATCGATAAATACGTCCTCAAGCGATGGTTCGGAGCGCTTCCAGTCCAGCCCTTCGCGCTTGCGATAGGGCGCGATGGCAGCCTCAAGCGCAGCGGCATCACGGCCGGACACATGCAAGCTCGTACCGAAAGGTGCCACCATATCGATGCCTGGCTTGTCGGTGAGCTCGTCCGCGAGTGCATTGAGACTTTCGCCAGAACCGGCACTGACAAAATATGTCGTGAGGTGCGAGGACGCGATCACCTGGTCGACCGTGCCGTGCGCCAGCAATTCACCGTAAGCAATATAAGCGATCTCGTGACAACGTTCGGCCTCATCCATGTAGTGCGTCGAAACGAGGACTGTCAGTCCGTCGGCCGCAAGCGCGTGGATTTCATTCCAGAACTCGCGCCTTGCCTTTGGATCGACGCCCGCAGTCGGCTCATCGAGCAATAGCAATTGCGGACTCGGCAGCGTGCACGCACCAAGCGCCAGCCGCTGCTTCCAGCCGCCCGAAAGTTCGCCAGCTATTTGCTCTTCGCGCCCGATCAGCCCCAACCGTTCGACCGCGGCACGCGCAGCAGCAACCGGGTGATCGACGCCATAGACGCGTCCGATGAACTCTAGATTTTCCCGCACAGAAAGATCCTGGTAGAGGCTGAAGTGCTGGGTCATGTAACCGACCTGTCGCTTGATTTTGTCGGTTTCAGTGCGGATGTCGTAACCCAGACACGTGCCCGTGCCTTCGTCTGGTGTCAGCAGACCGCATAACATCCGTATTGTCGTCGTCTTTCCTGAGCCGTTGGGACCGAGAAAGCCGTAAATAGTCCCGCGCGGAACCTGCATCGACAGATTGCGCACCACCGCCCGGCCGTCGAATTTTTTCGTTAGGCCGTGCACATCAATGGCAATGTCGGATGCGTTCATTTTTGCGACTCTTGCGGCACCGTAACCGTAACCGGCTGACCGACGCGAAATTTTTCCGGATGGTCGGGCCGCGCTTCGATGAGGAACACAAGCTTGGCGCGTTCTTCCAGACTGTAAATAACCGGAGGGGTGAACTCGGCGCTGCGCGCGATAAAGCTCACTTTTGCGGTGAGGCCATTCTCACAGCCGTCGCAACTGACACCCACGGTTTGCCCATAGTTGATCTTAGGCAACACTGCCTGCGGGGCGAAAAACCGGATTTTGAGATTTCCAGGCGGCAACAAAGCCACGACCGGCCGTCCTGCGGGCACAGTTTCGCCCGGCCGGTAGTAAATTTGTTCAACTGTAGCTTCGCTAGGACTGTACGCATTGCGGCGCCCAAGTCGCGTCTGCGACCAGTCCAGATTGGCTTTGGCCTGACGCAGTGCGGCTTCGGCGTCATCGTAGTTTTTTTGGGTACCCGCGGATGACTTTAAAAGCTCTTTCGCGCGGTCAAAACTTTGTTGCGCATTGATGACGGCGGTGTTCCTCACCACCACATCAGCTTTTTGCAGATCATCATCGACCGTAAAGAGCACATCGCCTTTTTGCACACGATCGCCCTCGCGCACCTTAAGGGTCTCAACCCTACCCTGCTCGTCGGGCGAAACGAAAATCAACTCGGCTTCGACCCAGCCCTGCAATACATAGTCGTTGTTATTACCGCAGCCGGCGAGTGCGAGTGACGCTAGTGCAATTAGCAGACCGGTGAGCTTTATCCTCATGGCGCTCTCCGCGGCGCGAACAACAGCTCGATATGGGTCTTCATCATTTTGCGAACGTCGAGCGGCTCAAAACGTTCGAACAATCCACTCCAGATGATTGCAACCAGGCCAGGCGCCGCGATGATTTGCGGGAAATCTGCGAGCCCCTCGGGAACTTCACCGCGTGCAGCAGCGCGTCGCAGCAGGGATCGTACTGCACCAATAATGCGCGAAAGCACCTCGCGATAGTAGAACTCGGCGAGCTTCGGAAAGCGACGCCCCTCCGAAATCATGAGGCGGACAACATCCTTGCGCCTCGTTTCGTAAACCTCACGAACGAACAGGTCGACGATGCGGTCGGCAAGCGCTGTTAGCGGAAGGTCTGACTCGCCCAGCGCTTCGATGGTGCCGACAAGCGGCGTGAGCATGGCGCGGATCAGTTCCTGAAACAGGCTCTCTTTGTCGCGGAAATAGAGATAGATAGTGCCCTTGGCGACGCCAGCGCGCCGCGCCACATCGTCGAGACGTGCGGCTTCAAATCCACGGATGGAGAACTCGTCAAGCGCCGCCGACAGAATCGCCTCGCGACGTTCAGCAGTGCGCGCTTTGCGACCAGCACTCGAGGGGACGCTCGTCGCCCTTGCCGCCTCAGCCGCACGTTTACGTCGGCCCGTCCGGCGCGTGGTGGATTTCCGGGTTCTTGATGGCCGCAACATAGCAACGCCATATGACTGACCGGTCAGTCATATATAAGCCGAACGTGACGGATTGACAAGCTTTGATTCAGACAATGATTTCAATAGATTACACCCGCGTCGTACGCACTGGACGTTCGGCTTTAAAGCCGTGCCATTCTGACAAGAAATCGATTGACGAATCTCCGCAGAGGCCCAGCACTACGTTCCGATGCCGCGGCGGCATTTTAAATGCGCGAATGCGCACCTCTCGTCAGCGCTGCGGGCGCCGGGCGATACGTGGTTACGGGCCGTCAGTGCGCCCGAAGCGCGCGCGGTATTGACGGCGACCACCATTAACGTCGCTGTTGCCAGTGCCAGGACCGCAACGACAAGGGCACGCATCACCGGCGCATAGATGTTGGCCATCACCCTTCCCCACACGAGGTCCTTTTCCAGATAGCGGTGAGTCGGGTGAGTCGATCAATGATTCGAATCTTACGCGCGCTCGATTTCAGCCTTGACGGCGGATAGCGACTCGGGCGTGTCCACATCGGTCAGCGCCGCTGCGCCGACGACCGGTATTTCGACGACCGCCTCGGCATAAGTGCCGATCAGGTGGCGTGCGCCTATGTCGCCCTGAATAGACATCAGGTCGTGGAAAAAGCGTTGCGACCAGACGACCGGATTGCCGCGCCGTCCATTGATGCTTGGCACAACCACTAACGCGCCGCGCTCCGGATCGAAGGCACTCACGAGCCGATCGATAAGAGCGGCATCGACCTGAGGCATGTCCCCAAGGCAGACAATCGCTCCGTCAGCGTTCTCAGGCACGGCGGCGATGCCGGTTTTGAGTGATGTGCCGAGACCTTCTGCATAATCGGGATTACGCACCAAGCGCACCGGTAAGCCCTTCAAGGCCGCTTCTACTTTTTCATGCTGGTGGCCGGTAACAACGATAACGGGCTTCGCGCGGGACGCCATTGCTTGTTCAACGGCAATGCGAACCAACGGCTTGCCGCCGATTTCCGCCAACATTTTGTTGACGGCGCCCATGCGTGTGGAACGGCCGGCAGCGAGCACAACAGCGGCGACCTGACGGCCAGCTTCGGGCGACCGTTCCTCGCGCGGCTGCGGCCTTGTGACAATTTCCATTAAAAGGCCGCCTACACCCATGCCGGTAATATCTGCGCGCGTGACAGTAAGGCCCGCCAGCAAGCGCATCAGTATCCAATCAAAGCCGTTTTCTTTGGGGCTACGTGCGCAACCGGGAGCGCCCAAAACGGCTTGTCCTCTCACATTCCCGATAAGCATGAGGTTGCCAGGATCGACCGGCATGCCGAAATGCTCGATCTCACCGCCCACGGCCTCAATCGCAGCAGGTATGACATCGCGGCGATCGGCGATTGCAGAGGCCCCAAACACGATCGCAAGCTCGGCTCCCGCCTTGAGTACTTCATCGATAGCGCGGCTGAGCGCCGGCTGCTCATGCGGTACTTGCTTCTCGGCGACGATAGAGGCGCCGGCCGGTAAAATTCGAGCCGTCGTGATTTTAAGGGTCTTTTCGATGACCTTTAGTGACAAGCCGGGCAGAACCGTCGAAACGATCCCGATCTTGCGCACCTTATAGGGCGCGACACGAATAACCTTCGTGCCTCTTCCAGCCAATGCGAGCGCCACATCGCGTGCACGGCCACTAACGGCAAATGGAATAATTTTTACTGTGGCGATCATCTCGCCTTCCACCACGGGCTTGTAAGCGGGAAGCGTCGCAACCGTGATCGCTTCATCGATGCGATTGAGCCCGTCGATCACGTCCTTATCGACCACCAACACGCCGGCTTGCTCGGCGAATAGATTGCATCGTCCGGTAAAGGCATGATCCGCACGTACGCCTGAGCCTTTAATTGCTGAGGCAATATCTGCGGCGGCCTGATCTTCCGAAACATCCCCGGCGTCGAGTCGCGCAACTGTGATTTCTTTTACACCGGCAGCCTTCAGCGCAGCGACTTCGGCCGGGCCGATCAACGTACCCTTTTTGAGCACAAGATCGCCCTGGCGGATTGAATGCACTGCCGTCGCGCCAACCGCTTCACTGACAGGGACGGCGCCAAACTTCATACCGTCTCCGCCTTTTGACGAAGCACCTGCGTGATCTCGCCCATAATTGCGACGGCAATTTCGGCTGGTGACACTGCCTCGATGTCGAGCCCGATCGGCGCATGGATGCGCGCAATGTCGGCATCGCTCAAGCCTGCCTGCTTCAGCCGATCCACGCGCTTGGCATGCGTTTTTCTGGAGCCGAGCGCGCCAATATAAAAACAATCGCGTGCAAGCGCATGTTTGAGCGCAGGGTCGTCGATTTTCGGATCATGTGTGAGTGCAACGAAAGCCGTATAGTGATCAATCGCAAGCGGCGGCAAAGCGATGTCGGGCCACTCCGCGATAACTTTCACGTCGGGAAATCGCTCTATCGAGGCAAAGGCGGTACGCGGGTCGACGATCGTAACATCGTAGCCGAGCAACTGTCCGATTGGCGCCAGTGTCTGGCTGATGTGGACTGCGCCTGTGATCACCAGCCGTGGTGAGGGCACATAGACCGTCAGGAAGAACCGGCCTCGCGGCGTTTCTTCCATGCCGCTTTTCGCCATCCGCAGACGTTTTTCGAGCAGCTCCTTGAGCGGGTCCTTGGCCACTTCCGCCGCTTTCACCAGCCGCTGGCTGCTGCCATTAATGTCGGTCACAAGCACCGCTGCGCGGCGCCCTTCTCGTTCGGCATTCAGAGCGTGCAAGATATCGATCTTCACGTCAGGTCACCTTCTCCACGTACACGCGGATGGTGCCTCCGCACGATAGTCCGACTTTCCAGGCCGCCTCATCGGCAACGCCGAACTCCAGCATCTTTGGCTTGCCGCTATCGATAACGTCCATAGCCTCCGTTACGACTGCACCTTCGACGCAGCCCCCGGAAACCGATCCAAGAAAGTTGCCTTCGTTGTCGATCACCAGATTTGACCCGACGGGTCTCGGCGCAGATCCCCAGGTCTCGACGACGGTCGCTAGCGCTACACCGCGTCCGGACTTCCGCCACTCCTCGGCGGCTTTGAGAATATCTTCATCGCGTGCAAGCATTGCAGTTCTCCGTCAGGCAATGTGCTTTAGCATCAGTTTCGGATCGTAGCCCTTCGCCGGCGCACCCGACAACGCGCGCACCAGTTCGGACATCGACTCGAGATTGTGAATCGGCCTCAATTCGTCGACGTACGGCAGCATGGTTTGGACGCCCTTGGCCCGCGCTTCAAAGCCTGAAAAACGCAAAAGAGGATTGAGCCAAATCAGGTGGCGGCAGGATCGATGCAGCCGGTCCATCTCGAAGGCAAGCGTATCATCGGCATCGCGTTCGAGCCCATCGGTAATCAATAACACCACTGCACCTTGGCTGAGCACGCGGCGCGCCCATTGCTTGTTGAAAGCGCGTAAAGAAGAAGCGATGCGGGTGCCCCCCGACCAATCCGCCACATCTGCCGAACATGCAGCAAGCGCCTCATCCGGGTCGCGCTGCCGGATTGCACGACTGACATTCGTCAACCGCGTTCCGAACAGGAACGTCGTCACGCGTTTTCGGGCATCGGTCACCGAATGCAGGAAATGCAGGAACAGCCGTGTGTACTCACTCATCGATCCTGAAATATCCAAGAGGGCCACGATCGGTGGTTCCTTCACGCGCGGGCCGAGGTATTTAAGGTCAATCAAGGCCCCGCCCGCCTTCATGCTTGCACGCAAGGTCCGACGAATATCAATAAGATGACCGCGCCGGCTGGCGGCCATACGGCGCGTGCGCACCTCGTCGAGCGGCAGTCGCAAGCGCGCGATCGCTTCCTTGGCGGCCGCGATCTCGGCCGCCGACATCTGTGCAAAATCTTTTTTCTGCAGTACCTCGCGATCCGACACCGTCAGCCGCGCGTCGATTTCCACGTCGGATTTTTTCGGTTGCCGCTCGTTGAACCCGGAAAACAATGCTTCGTGGATTCGTTGCGCCCCTGGGGGCGGTGCCTTCGGCAGACCAGGCATCGCCTCCGGCAGCATCGAAGCGATCAACTTGTCGAGATATCCGCGCTTACGAAAGAAAATCTGAAACGCCTGGTCAAATAGAACGGTGTGCTCGTGTCGCTTCACGAATACCGCGTGCAGCGTCCAATAAAAGTCGTCACGCGCACCCGCGCCTGCGACACTGAGCGCTTCCAGAGCATCGAGCACCGCCCCCGGCCCTACTGGAATTCCCGCCGCCCGCAACGCGCGCGCAAAGTAGAGGATGTTTTCCGCGAGGCGGCCCTCGGATTCGGCCATGGCGTCACTCCGCCGCCCGTAACTCCGACTTCACCTCGTCGAGCAGCGCCTTCACTTTGGTGCCATCGAGCCGGGTGATGTCGTCTTGATATTTGAGCAGCACACCGAGCGTGTCCGACACCGTCGCCGGATCGAGCGCGACGACATCAAGTTCGGTAAGCGCACCGGCCCAATCCAGCGTCTCGGCTACGCCAGGTGACTTGAATAGATCCTCTTTGCGCAGTGCCTGGACGAACGCAACGATCTGTTCGGATAATTTCTTCGGGACACGAGGGACTTTGGCGCGCAAAATATTCAATTCACGCTCGGCATTTGGATAGCCAACCCAATGATAGAGACATCGCCGCTTGAGCGCGTCGTGCACCTCGCGGGTACGGTTGGAGGTGACAACAACAATCGGCGCATGTGCCGCTTTCACGGTACCCAGTTCAGGCACGGTGATTTGGAAATCGGCGAGCGCCTCCAAAAGAAATGCCTCAAACGCTTCATCCGTGCGATCGATCTCGTCGATCAACAACACCGGAGGCCCGGCAGGATCAGGCTCAAGCGCTTGCAACAGCGGCCTTTTGATCAAGAAGCGGTCGGAGAACACATCGTGTTCGACCCGCGCGCGATCGCCCTCGCCTTCCGCTTCAGCGAGACGAATGGCAATCATCTGCGCGCCGTAATTCCATTCGTACACGGCAGACGACACATCGAGCCCTTCATAGCATTGCAATCGGATGAGCCGACGGCCGAGCGTTTTGGCAAGTACTTTGGCGATTTCAGTTTTACCGACGCCAGCTTCGCCCTCGACGAAAAGCGGTCTGCCCATGCGCAAAGCGAGGTACAATACGGTCGCGAGCGACCGGTCGGCGACGTAGTTCGCCTTGGCCAGCAGATCGAGCGTTGACTCGATCGAATTTGGAAGGGTCTTGTCTGCCATGCGGGGACTTTATCCTACCACGCGTGTGTCTTACATGTGGGGATCGAAGGGTCCAACAGCCAGGATATGCCTATGACGCAGCCTATGACGCTTGAAAAAGATGCCCTGCGCATGCCCACCATCGACCCAGGGGTGCGGATCGGCCATGTCCATTTAAAGGTCGCCGACCTGCAAAGGGCGCTGGATTTCTATTGTGGGGTCCTGGGTTTTACGCTCACCACCAGCCGGCCGGGCGCCGCCTTCATTTCGGCGGGCGGCTACCATCATCACATTGGCCTTAATACTTGGGAGAGCAAAGGCGGCCCGCCACCGGCCACCGGCACCACGGGCCTTTATCATACCGCCATTCTTTACCCGACTAGAAAGCTCCTCGCCGATGCGCTGCGTCGGCTGATCGTTGCCAAAATTCCGCTGGAAGGTGCCAGCGACCACGGCGTGAGCGAAGCGCTTTATCTGCGGGACCCCGATGACAACGGCGTCGAGCTCTATTGGGACCGGCCTAAAGCGCAATGGCCGCAGAAGCCGGACGGCTCACTCCAGATGTTCACCCATCCGCTCGATCTGCACGATCTTTTGGCTGAACTTGATCGTCCCGAGAAATAACCCGGTCGATCGGCTGGACTCCTCACCACGAGTCCAAATTCAAACATTCAGACGTACGAGCGCCATTGCGGCAGCAGTTAGCACCACAAGGAAAACTGGAAGATTTTCGAGCATGAGACCCTGCCGTCTTTGTTCTGCCCCGCCCGCCAACGCAAAGTCACGCAAAGCGGTTCCCGCTCCAATCAAAAAATTGGTCGCAGGCACACGGCTACCTTGTCCCGCCCCAGATATCGGTAATCGCTAGGCTGTCGCCTTTGCCACCGCCCGGCGTGCCAACACCCCGACAAGATGCGCACGGTATTCAGGGCTGGCATGGATATCGCTATTCATTCCAGTTGCCGGAATTGTCATGCCCTCAAGCGATTTTGCAGCAAAGCGTTTCTTCAGCGCTTCCTCGAACGATTTGACGCGGAACACGCCGTTTGCGCCCGCGCCGGTGACGGCCACACGAATGTCAGAGCCTCGTTTCGACACGAAAACACCCACTAGCGCAAAGCCGGACGCTGGATGCTTGAATTTTTCGTAGGCCGCCTTCTTTGCAACGGGGAAGCTCACTTTGGTGATGATCTCGCCGTCTTCGAGTGCGGTCGTAAACATGCCCTTGAAGAAATCGTCCGCCGCGATACGGCGCTTATTGGTGATAATGGTTGCGCCCAATCCCAACACCGCCGCCGGATAGTCCGCGTTCGGATCATTGTTGGCGATTGAGCCACCAATGGTGCCGCGGTTGCGCACCTGTGGGTCGCCCACCGAAGCCGGAACCGATGCAAGTCCGGGCAACACCTGCTGCAGCACTGGCGAATTCGCGGCGTCCGCATGACTCGTCATGGCGCCGATGACGATCGATCGGCCTTTCTGCTCGACGCCGCTTAACCCTTCGACCAGCGAAAGATCGATCAGCGCCGACGGCTGCGCCAGCCGCTGCTTCATCACTGGCAATAATGAATGTCCGCCGGCCAACAGCTTGGCTTCCGGATTTCGCGCGAGCAGGCCGGCCGCCTGGCGGACCGTGGTCGGACGATGGAAAGTGAAATTATACATCGATATCTCCCGTAATTATGCGGCCTGCCGAGGTTGCGCGTGTTTGAGCGCCGACCAAACCGCCTGAGCGGTTGCCGGCATGGCGAGTTCTTCACTGCCGATGGCATCGGTAATGGCATTGATCACCGCAGCCGGCGCCGCGATTGCGCCAGCCTCGCCGCACCCCTTGATCCCGAGCGGATTGGACGGCGACTTGGTTTCGGTCAGACCGACGTTGAATGACGGCAGGTCGTGCGCGTGCGGCATGGAGTAATCCATGAGCGATCCCGTCACGAGCTGGCCTTCGTTGTCGTAGATCACGCCCTCAAGCAATGCCTGTCCAATGCCTTGTGCGATGCCGCCATGGACTTGGCCTTCGACGATCATGGGATTAACGACCGTGCCGAAATCGTCGACCGCGGTCCAGTTGACGATTTCCGTTTTTCCGGTGTCGCGATCGACCTCGACCTCGCAAATATGGCAGCCAGCCGGAAACGTGAAATTTGTCGGATCGTAGAAACTCGTCTCCTTCAGCCCAGGCTCAAGCTCCTGGCCGGAGAATTTGTGCGCGATATAGGCGTTGAGTGACACGTCGCCCCATGCGGCCGATTTGTCGGTGCCGGCAACGGTGAACTTGCCATCCTTGAAGACGATGTCGCCTTCCGCAGCCTCCAGCATATGGGCGGCAACCTTCTTGGCCTTGGCCTCAATCTTGTCCAGCGCTTTGACAATCGCCGACATGCCGACCGCGCCCGAGCGCGATCCATAGGTGCCCATACCGAACTGAACCTTGTCGGTATCGCCGTGCACAATAGATACGTTCTCGAAGGGAATGCCGAGCCGCTCCGACACCAGCTGCGAAAAAGTTGTTTCGTGCCCTTGCCCATGGGCGTGACTGCCGGTGAGCACTTCAACGCTGCCAGTCGGATTAACGCGCACCTCAGCGCTCTCCCACAAACCGACGCCTGCCCCGAGCGAGCCAACCGCCTGCGACGGTGCAATACCGCAAGCTTCGATATAGGTCGAATAGCCGAGACCGCGCAGTTTTCCGTGACGCGCCGCGTCACGCTTGCGTTTGTTGAAACCTTTTATGTCAGCGAGTTCCAGGGCCTTCTTGAGCGACGCATTGTAGTCGCCTGCATCGTAAGCCATGATCACCGGTGTCTGGTGCGGAAACGACTTGATAAAATTGCGCTTGCGCAAGTCGACGGGGTCGATGTTCATCTGGCGCGCCGCTACTTCGACCAAGCGCTCGACCACGAAGGTCGCCTCCGGACGACCGGCACCGCGATATGCGTCGACTGGAACGGTGTTGGTATAGACCGCATCCACTTCGCAATAGATCTGCGGAATATCATACTGGCCCGACAACAGCGTCGCGTAGAGATAGGTCGGCACCGAGGACGAAAAGGTCGACATATAGGCGCCAAGGTTGGCAATTGTCTTGACGCGCATCGCAAGCATTTTGCCGTTGGCGTCGAGCGCGAGTTCGGCGTGCGTAACGTGATCGCGGCCGTGCGCGTCGGTGAGGAAAGACTCGCTACGGTCCGCCGTCCATTTCACCGGGCGGCCGACTTTACGGGCAGCCCACAGACAGACGACCTCTTCCGGGTAAATGAAAATCTTGGAGCCGAAGCCACCGCCGACATCGGGCGCAATCACCCTTAGCTTGTGCTCGGGTGTAATGCCGACAAAGGCCGAAATCACCAAGCGCGCAACGTGCGGATTCTGCGACGTATTCCACAACGTGAGATGATCGGTCCCCGCGTCATATTCGGCGAGTGCTGCGCGCGGCTCGATCGCGTTCGGCGCCAGCCTGTTATTCACAATGTCCAGCTTGGTCACGTGCTTGGCCGCGGCAAATGCTGCATCGACAGCCTTGGCGTCCCCGAGCGACCACTCGTAAATTGTATTCTTTGGCGCGATTGTGTGGATCTGCTGGCCAGATTTGGCTTTGGCCAAATCAGTGACTGCCGGCAGAATTTCGTAGTTTACTTTCACCTTCTCGGCCGCATCGCGGCCTTGCGCCTGGCTTTCGGCGATCACCACCGCAACTGCGTCACCGACATGGCAAACTTTGTCGGCAGCAAGTGCCGGATGCGGCGCCATCTTCATCGGCGTGCCGTCTTTCGAATGAATCATCCATCCACAAATGAGATTACCGATTTTGTCGGTCGCGAGTTCAGCACCGGTCAGCACAGCAACGACGCCGGCCATAGTCTTAGCAGCGCTGATGTCGACGCTTTTGATTTTGGCATGTGCATGAGGCGAGCGTACGAAAACCGCGCGGGTCTCTCCCGGCCGAACGACGTCGTCGGTGTATTGACCTTTGCCCGTAATAAAGCGGAGGTCTTCTTTCCGGCGCACCGCCGCGCCGATACCCGTCGCGCTCATGGCGGTCTCCTCCCGTTAAAACTTTTTTCGCTATTCAGCAGCCTGACGTGCGCCACCCTTCGCCATCGCTTTCGCGCCTGCCGCGATGGCTTTGACGATGTTGTGGTAGCCGGTGCAACGGCAGATGTTGCCATCGAGCTGTTCGCGGATGGTGTGCTCGTCGAGATCGTTGCCGCGCCGGCGCACAATATCGAGCGCAGCCATAATCATGCCTGGTGTGCAGAAGCCGCATTGCAGGCCGTGGTGCTCGCGGAACGCCTCTTGCATGGGATGCAAAGGCCCGTTCAATTCGGCAAGGCCTTCAATGGTGGTGACCTTGGCTCCTTCACATTGCAAAGCCAGCGTTGTGCAGGACTTGGCCGCAATGCCGTCGATATGAACCACGCAAGCCCCACATTGCGAGGTATCGCAACCAACGTGGGTGCCGGTCAGTCGCAGGTTTTCCCGCAAAAATTGCACCAGTAAGGTGCGCGCTTCGACATCGCCGGTGACGGCTTTCCCGTTCACCGTCATTGATACGGCAGGCATGACCTTCCTCCCGATTTGGGGCCAAAGGCCCTCTTTTCGCCCCCCTCGCTGCGGACGGCGGCGGTTAGCTGCGGATTCGAGCCGATTTCGGCCCGATTGCAGCTTGGAACGTGAATAAGTCTGAACCTCGATTGTGGCCGCGGTCAAGGGATTCCGAACGCTAAGGACCGTCCAACGGCGCCGATGAGCACTTATGTTTTTGTGACGGCGGCAGCAAAGTTCTGAAAAAAGTCGTCGGCGATCTTCTTTGCGGCGCCATTGACGAGGCGCTGGCCAAGTTGAGCAAGTTTGCCGCCGATTTGAGCTTCGACGTTATAAGTGAGCAGCGTGCCACCGTCCTTGTCGGCGAGCGCAACTGTCGCGCCTCCCTTGGCAAAGCCCGCGACCCCGCCATCACCCTCACCCGAAATTTTGTAGCCGTTGGGGGGATTAAGGTCGGTGAGGTGGACCTTTCCCTTAAAGCGTGCCTTCACCGGGCCAATCTTGGTCGTGGCCACCGCCTGGAATTCGGTATCCGAGGTTTTGTTGAGTTCTTCACAGCCTGGGATGCAAGCCTTCAGG
>JBATYN010000505.1:0-5989 GCA_049674125.1 Pseudolabrys sp.
ATGCAGGGCCCTCAGCCGCCGTGCGGCTGACCAAGACGTCCAGCACAGCACAACTCCAACCGCCCCTGCCGATCACATTGCCGGAACGCCCGATCGAGCAGATCCCGGACGATCGGCATGAAATCCAGCCTGGCGACTCCATCCTGCTTATTGTGGAAGACGATCCGCACTATTGCCGCGTTTTGGTCGACCTCGCCCGCGACAGGGGCTTCAAGGTGCTGGTCGCAATGCGCGGCGCCGATGCGCTTGAACTTGCCAAGCAGTATCAACCGAGCGCCGTTTCGCTCGATGTCTTCCTCCCCGACATGTTGGGCTGGAGCGTGCTGAGCCAGCTCAAGCAGAACCCGCTGACGCGCCATATCCCCGTGCAAATCATTACGCTCGATGAAGATAGGCACCATGGGCTGGCGCGTGGAGCATTCTCTTTCGTGACCAAACCGACAACGACCGAAGGTGTCGAAGCGGCCCTCCGCCGGATCAAGGAATATTCGGAGCCGCGCCGCAAGCGCCTGCTGGTCGTCGAAGACAACCTGGCTGAACAAATGAGCATCTCCGAATTGCTCGGCTATGACGACGTCGAGATCGAAACCGCGAGTACCGGCCGCGCAGCGCTTGATGCGTTGCGCCGCCAGCCCGCCGATTGCGTGGTGCTCGATCTCCGCTTGCCCGATATGTCCGGCTTTGAAGTCCTCGAAGAACTCGGTGCGGATCAAGCGCTTTCGGAGGTGCCGGTGGTCGTATTCACTGGACGCGAGCTCAGTGCCGAGGAAGACGCGCGGCTGCACACCATGGCGCGTAGCATTGTGGTGAAGGGCGTCGAGTCACCCGAGCGGCTGCTCGATGAAACGGCCCTCTTTCTGCACCGCGTGGTGACCGAATTGCCGCTCGAAAAGCAGCGTATGCTCGAGCGACTGACAAGCTCCGACGAGGACCTCGTTGATCGCACCGTCCTCTTGGTCGACGACGATGCCCGCAATATCTTTGCGCTCAGCAGCGTTCTCGAACGGCGCGGCATGCGGGTTCTGACCGCAACGACCGGCAATGAAGCCATCAAGCTGATCGAAGCCAAAAACGACATCGCCATCGTGCTGATGGACATCATGATGCCCGAGATGGACGGGTATCAAACGATGGAGCAAATTCGAAAGAACGCGAATTTCCGCCGGCTGCCGATCATCGCGCTGACCGCGAAGGCGATGAAGGGCGACCGGGAGAAATGCCTTGATGCCGGCGCGTCCGACTATCTGGCCAAGCCTGTAAATACCGAACAACTGCTGTCCGCGCTCCGCAGTTGGCTGCATCGCTGATAACGAGGACGCCCATGCTTGACGACAAGGTCAACATTCTCCTCGTCGACGATCAGCCGGGGAAACTCCTCACCTATCAAGCGATCCTCGCCGACATCGGAGAGAACCTGCTGAGCGCAAGCAATGCTACGGAAGCGCTCGAGTTGCTCTTGAAGAATGATGTCGCCGTGGTTCTCATCGACGTCTACATGCCGGACATCGACGGTTACCAGCTGGCGGCGATGATCCGCAATCATCCGCGTTTCGAGAAAACAGCCCTCATTTTCATATCCGCCATTTTGCTGACCGATGTAGATCGCCTGCGCGGTTACGAAATGGGCGCCGTCGACTATGTGCCCGTTCCGGTCATTCCGGAGGTGCTGCGCGCCAAGGTCAAAGTGTTTGTCGAGCTGTTTCGCAAGACGCGCCAGCTTGAACAACTCAATCGAGATCTCGAGGCGCGGGTGGCAGAGCGGACAGCCGAACTTGCGGCATCCACGCTTCAGCTTCGTCAAAGCGAGCGTCTGCGCAGCCTTGCGCTTGCTGCCGGACAAATGGGCACCTGGCAATGGAATGTCGCGCGCAGCACGACCGTATGGGACCAGGGCCAATGTGAAATTTTCGGCGTCGATCCGAGCACTTTCGCGCCGACGATGGAAAGCGTGCGTCCGCTCCTCAATAGTGAGGATTTTGATCTATTGGTGCGCGCTTTTCAGAAGGTCACGAAAGATGCCAATACCTTCCAGACCGAATTCCGCGTGCGGAGGCCGAACGGTGAAATACGCTGGTGCAGTGGCACAGCAGCGGCGAGCTTCGACGAGCGTGGCCGGCTGATCTGGCTCAGCGGCGTCACCGCCGACATCACCGATCGCAAACGGGCCGAAGAACGGCAAATCTTGCTGGCTGAAGAAGTCGATCATCGCGCGCGCAATGTGGTGGCTGTCGTGCAGTCGATCATGCGCCTCACCCGCGCCGACAGCATCGACGAGTACATCGGCGCCCTCGACGGCCGCATTGGCGCTCTTTCCAATGCGCACCGGCTACTGGCGAGCTCACGATGGGAAGGCGCGGATCTTAACCGCCTTGTTGAAGAGGAATTTGCGCCGTACCGCGCAAGCGGCAACGAACGCGTTGCAGCCCGCGGTCCCGGCATTGTGCTGCCACCGGCCACCGCGCAAACGATTGCATTGGCGCTTCACGAATTGGCTACGAACGCAGCGAAATACGGCGCCCTTTCCGCCGACGCCGGGCGTGTAGATCTCTCGTGGCAGATAGAGCCCGGAAAGCTTGAACTGACATGGGCCGAATCAGGCGGTCCAAAAATCTCGGCTCCAGACCGACGCGGCTATGGCAGCCGTGCGATCGTTGCAGGCATCGAACGCCAGCTCGGTGGTGTCGTGAACTTCGATTGGCACGCTGATGGCCTGTTCTGCACGTTATCCCTTCCCTACGATGCCGATATTGAATCAGCCAAGCGGACCGCTTTTCAGCGGCGACAGGTTGACGGCGCTGGAGGGCCAGAGATTTCTACAAATCCGAACGACAAACGCGTGCTCTTGGTCGAGGACGAGCCTCTCGTGTCGATGATGTTGGCCGATATGCTCTCTGCTTTCGGGCACAAGGTCGACGGGCCTTACAGCCGGTTCAGCGACGCTGTTAGCGCCGCAAAAAGCAACAACCTGCAGGCGGGCATTCTGGACGTAAATCTTGGCGGCGAGAAAACTTATGCTGTGGCCGACATACTACTCGGCCGCAAGATTCCCTTTGCATTCGTCACCGGCTATGGCCCCGACACTATCGTGTCCGAATTTGCCCATGCCCCGGTGCTGCAAAAGCCGATCGAGGCGGCAAAATTGCATGCCCTCCTGCAGCAGATCGTGCGGTAGGTGACTGATTTTCCTGTCGCCGGCGGTGGGGCCCGTCCGGGTTGCGGGCGCGCCACCGCGTCAACGTTCGAGAAGCTGGCCACCGCTACCCGGCCGTATCCGGGACCCGATGCTGGCCTGGAATGGGCTTAATCCGAAAGTAGAACTACGAAATATTTGTGGAGATAGATTGCATCGCCAACGGACCGGGCGAAAGCAAATTCGCCGATATTGGCGTAGGGCCTATCTCACCACGGATGTCAAGGCGACGGCGGTCGGCTATATCAAACGGCGCCTCAACGGCGCATAGGCGCAACTATCGAGCGCAGTTGGGCTATAGTCACGCTCGACCTAGTGGAAATCTTTCATCGAAAAGTCCATCATTTCGTCTGCACCGGGACCGGATCACCTGTGACCAGCCTTCCGCCATCGGACCGCGTTCTGGCAGAGCCACCACGCGTCATCAAGCCGCGTAACCTTGCGCTTGGAATCGAGCGTATTGGCTTTTTCGCGCTATCACACCGCACGCTGTGCGCGCTCGCTTTCATCATCCTGAGCGCAATCGCAGCCGTTGGATTTGCGCGGGTCAAGGTCGATGATTCGCTGAGCCAACTATTTCGATCCGACACCGAAGAGTTTCGGACCTACGCGGAAGTCACGCGCCGATTTCCTTCAAACGAATTCGACGTCCTCATCGTCATTGAAGGTGATCAATTACTCGAACGGTCCTCAATTCAAAAACTGCGTGATCTTGCAATCGGTCTACAGCTTATTGACGGCACCCGAGGGCTGATCTCGATATTTTCAGCCCGCGAGCCTGCTGAAAGTGGACAGATCCCGCCTCCTTTGTTCCCGGACCCGCTGCCCGAAGGGGATGAATATCAATCGCTTCTCAAGCGGGTGACGTCGAATGAGATCATTCACGACAAAATGCTGTCGCCTGACGGCAAGCTGACGTTGATGGTTCTTGCCCTGGATCCGGCGGCGATAGGGCCGGATAGTCTCAACAAAATTGTCGACGCGGTTCGCGAAGAAGTCAAAACTCAATTGGCGGGCACTGGCCTGAAAGGCGAGCTGTCCGGCGTGCCCGTGATGCAGCACGAAATTCGCAAAGCCATTCAGACCGATCGCCTTCTGTACAATTCGCTTGGGTTTGTCGTCGGTTGCCTGATTGCGATCATGTTTTTCCGTCGCTTCTCATTCATGATCATTGCCGCCGGCCCGCCGCTTGTCGCCATTCTCCTCGCTCTGGGCGCGCTCGGATGGTTCGGCTTCAGCCTGAACATGTTTCTGAATGTGATGACGCCGCTCATCATGGTGATCAGCTTTTCCGACAGCATGCAAATCACCTTTGCCGCGCGTGATCGCTTGCTCGCAGGCGATGATAAAGTCACCGCCTTTCGAAACGCACTTCTTATTGTCGGGCCAGCTTGCGTGCTGACCCACGCGACCGCGGGCGTATCGTTCATTGCTTTGCAGTTTTCGTCATCCGACCTCATTCGGACCTTCGGCGAAGCGGGCCTGGTTGCGGTTGCCGTCGCACTGGTCGCGGTCCTGATGGGCGTACCTTTGCTCGGTGTACTCCTCATACGCAACGAGGCCGAATTCGTCGCCTCTGTTAGGAACATGGACACCGCACTGAATGTCCTGCGGCGGTTTTGCGGCTGGATCGCAATTCGCATGGTGGCGCGGCCCGGACTCTACTCTGCGATAAGCCTTATCGTTGTCATCGCACTTTCGTTCGGCTACGCCCAACTTCAGGCGCGCTATCGGCTTGCCGACCAGGTGCCCGACCGTGAGCAGGCCGTTCGGGCCAGCAGCCGCCTCGACGTCAAGCTTACCGGCGCTAATCCGTTCGACGTCTATATCCAGTTCCCCAAAGGCGCTTCGCTCTATTCGCCCGAAACGTTGGCGGTGATTGCTGACGTTCATGCTTTGCTCGAGCGTCAGCCCGGCGTCGGTAACGTATGGTCACTGGATACGCTGCGGCGCTGGCTTGCTGAGAAATTGCACAAAACAGACGTCGACACGCTCAAGCAATACGTCGATCTGCTACCGCCATACCTCACGCGACGGTTCGTTTCTGCGGAACAGGACGCCGTCATTGTAAGCGGCCGCGTTCCAGATTCGGACGCCAGCCAATTGCTGCCGATTGTCGATCGGGCGGATGGAGAGCTGAACAGCATCCGCGCAAAACATCCCGGCTATAAGATCGCCGTCACCGGTCTGTCGGTGATTTCAGCGCGCAACAGCGCGCTCATGATCGACAAGCTGAGCAGAGGTTTGACGATTGAAATCGTTTTCGTCGCAGCATTTATCGGACTCGCATTCTGGTCGCCTGTTGTCATGCTGGTTAGCATATTGCCGGGATTGTTCCCGATTGTTCTTGCCGGAAGCTTGTTGCTGGTTTTGGGCCAAGGATTGCAATTCGCCAGCGTCATCGCCTTGACCGTATCATTCGGCCTCGGCCTGAGCGCGACCATCCACTTCCTCAACCGGTTGCAAATTGAAGATATTGACCCCGACCCTGCAGTCGGAGTGGAACGCGCGACGATTCTCGTCGGCCCGCCCTTGATCCTGACTTCGGCTGTGCTGGCCTGCGGCCTGGCGATGACCGTCCTGTCCAGTTTGCCTTCGCTGCGACTTTTCGGTTGGCTAAGTGCGTTTGCAATGGTGGCCGCGCTGATTGCCGACCTGTTTATGTTGCGGCCAATTGCCACTTTCCTCAGCAAGATCGTGCGCCGAGTGTCCCACCGGTCTCTGCTAAAGTCTTCCGCCGAATAGGAATTCGGTGACTAGCCGCGCTTAAGCGAAAACGAAGCGTTCTTGATGCCGGCC
>JBATYN010000506.1:0-2058 GCA_049674125.1 Pseudolabrys sp.
AGTATAGGTTGCCGGGTTCGAGCGCGGCGTGCGGCCGATCGGCGACTGGTCGATGTCGATGATCTTGTCGATGTGCTCCAGCCCCTCGATGCGGTCGTGCGGGGCGGGCGCGAGCGAGGCGCCGTTAAGTTTGCGCGCCACTGCGCTGTAGAGCGTGTCGACCAGCAGTGTGGACTTGCCGCCGCCGGACACGCCGGTGACGCAGGTGAACAGGCCGAGCGGGATTTCCGCCGTGATGTTCTTGAGGTTATTACCGCGCGCGTTGACGACCTTCAGCGTGCGTCGCTTGTTGGACGCGCGCCGCTCGGGGATCGGTACGCTCAATTCGCCGGAGAGATATTTGCCGGTCCATGATTTGGGTGCGTCGATGAGATCGTCGACCTGGCCTTCGGCCACGATGTGGCCGCCGTGAATGCCGGCACCAGGGCCGATATCAAGCACGTGGTCTGCAGTGCGGATGGCGTCCTCATCGTGCTCGACGACGATCACAGTGTTGCCGAGATCGCGCAGGCGTTTGAGCGTTTCGAGCAGGCGCGCATTATCGCGCTGATGCAGGCCGATACTCGGCTCGTCCAGCACATACAAGACCCCGGTGAGGCCCGACCCAATTTGCGACGCAAGGCGAATGCGCTGGCTCTCGCCTCCGGATAGCGTTCCCGAGGCCCGCGAAAGCGTGAGGTAATCGAGCCCGACATCGACCAGGAACTTGAGCCGCTCACGGATTTCCTTGAGTACGCGTACGGCGATTTCATTTTGCTTCGAGGTGAGATCTTTGGGCAGCGTCGCGAACCATTCACCGGCTCGCTTGACACTGAGCTCCGCGACTTCGGAGATATTTTTGGTCGCGATCTTCACGCAAAGCGCTTCCGGTTTCAGGCGCGCCCCTTTGCAGGCGGCGCAGGGCACGTCGGTGAAGTATTTCTGCAAATCTTCGCGCGCCCACTCGCTCTCGGTTTCCTTGAAGCGGCGCTCGAGGTTAGTGATGACACCTTCGAACGGCTTCTTCGTTGTGTAGCCGCGCAGGCCATCGTCATAGACAAATTTGATTTCGTCCTCGCCGGAGCCGTAGAGAATCGCGTCCTGCGTTTTCTTCGGCAGGTCTTTCCATTTGCTGTCGAGCGGGAATCGATAATGTTTCGCGAGGGCTTCGAGCGTCTGGATGTAATAAGGCGAGGATGATTTCGCCCAGGGCGCGATAGCACCTTTGCGTAACGTGGCTTCTCGGTCCGGAATGACGAGATCGGCATCGATATGTTGCTCGACACCGAGGCCGCCGCATTCCGGGCAGGCCCCGAACGGATTGTTGAATGAGAACAGCCGCGGCTCGATTTCCGAAATGGTGAAGCCGGACACCGGGCAAGCAAATTTTTCCGAGAACATCAGGCGCTCGGCATTTGCATTGCGCCCGCGATTGGCGGTCGCGCCGCTCGCCTTTGTGTCGGCAAGTTCGACAACTGCCAGGCCTTCCGCGAGCTTGAGGCATTGTTCGAGCGAATCTGCTAGCCGCGTGCCGATGTCGTTGCGCACGACAAGCCGGTCGACCACCACGTCGATGTCGTGCGTGAACTTCTTGTCGAGCGGCTTGACGTCGCCAATCTCGTAAAACGCACCATCGATCTTCACGCGCTGGTAGCCCTTGCGCAAGAAGTCGGCCAGTTCCTTTTTGTATTCGCCCTTGCGGCCGCGCACGACGGGCGCCAGCACGTAGATGCGTGTGCCTTCCGGCAGCGCCAGCACACGGTCGACCATCTGCGAGATCGTCTGGCTTTCGATCGGCAGGCCGGTCGCGGGCGAATAGGGCACGCCGATGCGCGCCCACAGCAGGCGCATGTAGTCGTAGATCTCGGTGACCGTGCCGACGGTCGATCGCGGATTCTTCGAAGTAGTTTTCTGTTCAATCGAGATCGCCGGTGAGAGGCCGTCGATCTGGTCGACGTCCGGTTTCTGCATCATCTCGAGGAACTGACGCGCGTAAGCGGAGAGGGACTCAACGTATCGCCGCTGGCCTTCGGCGTAGATGGTGTCGAAGGCGAGCGATGATTTGCCCGAGCCGGACAG
>JBATYN010000507.1:0-3114 GCA_049674125.1 Pseudolabrys sp.
GGTCAATAAAGGCCGTCCGGTGGCCCACCTGGGCTCACAATCGTCCGCGGCGGATCAACCGGAGAAGATTATGGCGCTTCCTGACTTTTCGATGCGCCAGCTTTTGGAAGCTGGCGTGCACTTCGGCCATCAGGCCCACCGTTGGAACCCGAAGATGGGGTCGTACATCTTCGGCACTCGCAACAACATCCACATCGTCGATCTCGCCCAAACTGTGCCGATGCTGCATCGCGCGTTGCAGGCGGTCAGTGACACCGTCGCGAAAGGCGGACGCATCCTGTTCGTCGGCACCAAGCGCCAGGCGCAGGACTCAATCGCCGACGCGGCCAAACGCAGCGCGCAATATTACGTCAATTCGCGTTGGCTCGGCGGCACGCTGACCAACTGGAAAACAATTTCCGGATCGATCTCGCGCCTGCGCAAACTCGACGAGATGCTCGCGTCCAATGAGTCCGGTGGCTACACGAAGAAAGAGCGCCTCACCATGCAGCGTGAGCGCGACAAGCTCGACCGGTCGCTCGGCGGCATCAAAGATATGGGTGGCGTGCCCGATCTGTTGTTCGTTATCGATACGAACAAGGAAGACATCGCCATCAAGGAGGCGCAACGCCTTAACATTCCGGTCGCCGCTATCGTTGACACGAATTGCGACCCGGCCGGCATCACTTATGCCGTTCCTGGTAACGACGACGCTAGCCGGGCTGTCTCGCTGTATTGCGATCTCATTGCGAAGGCGGCGATTGACGGAATTTCGCGCGCGCAAGGCGAAATGGGCGTCGACATCGGCGCTGCGGAAAAACCGATCGTCGCGGAGCAGGTATCGACGGCGCCCGCGCTCGGTGATCTCGGCTTCGAGCCGTTGCCCGGCCCGCGCGGTGTCGCAGACGATCTCAAAAAGCTGCCCGGCGTGTCGCCTGCGATCGAAAAGCAGCTCAACGATCTTGGCATTTTCCATTTCTCGCAGATTGCCGAGCTTAATGAGAAGGCCGCTCACAATATCGGCGAAGAGGTCGGTTTGCCCGGCCGCGTCGATGGATGGATCACCAAGGCCAAGGAATTGACGGCGGAGTAGGAACTGCGTCGTCATGCCCGGCCTTGTGCCGGGCATCCACGACTTTACGACCCTTCAAGACGTGGATGGTCGGGGCAAGCCCGGCCATGACGGATCGAGGAAAATAGATCATGGCAAATATCAGTGCACAGATGGTCAAGGAGCTGCGCGAGTCGACTGGCGCCGGCATGATGGATTGCAAGTCGGCGCTCAGCGAGACCAACGGCGACATGACCGCGGCACAGGATTGGCTGCGGAAAAAAGGCTTGTCGAAAGCAGCCAAGAAAGCTGGCCGCGTCGCAGCAGAAGGCCTGATCGGGTTGCAGGTCCAGGGCACCAAGGGTGTCGTTGTCGAGGTCAATTCGGAAACTGACTTTGTCGCGCGCAACGATCTGTTCCAGGGTCTCGTCAAGATGATCGCCGATGTTGTGTTGTCGGTGGGCACCGATGTCGACAAGATCAATGCGGCAAAGGCGGGCAGCATCACTGTGGCGGAATCGGTCTCCGACACGATTGCCAAGATCGGCGAGAATATGACGCTGCGGCGCGCTGCCATGCTTTCGGTCGGAAAGGGCGCGATCGGCTCTTACGTGCATAACGCGGTGACCGATGGCCTCGGCAAAATTGGCGTGATCGTGGCGCTCGAATCGACCGGAAAAGCCGATGAACTGACCGCCATTGGCCGTCAAGTTGCGATGCATGTCGCATCGGCCAACCCGCTGGCACTTGAGGCCTCTGGGCTTGATCCGGCGGTTGTGGAACGTGAGAAGAATGTGCTCGCCGACAAGTTCAAGCAGCAGGGTAAACCGGCTAACGTGATCGAGAAGATCGTCGAGTCGGGGCTCAAGACATTTTACAAGGAAGTTTGCTTGCTGGAGCAGCCGTTTATTTTCGACGACAAGAAAAGCGTTGCGCAAGCGTTGAAGGAAGCCGAAGGCACGGCGGGCGGGCCGATCAAAGTCACCGGCTTTGTCCGTTAAGCACTCGGTGAGGGCATCGAGAAGCAGGAAACCGATTTCGCCGCCGAGGTCGCGGCCGCCGCCGGTCAAAGTTGAGCGAACGTCGGTCGCCTCCGCTCTCGGCGATCCCATGAAGGATCGCGACGAATGAGTGACCCGGTCTATCGTCGTGTCATCGTCAAACTGTCTGGCGAAGCGCTCTCGGCCGCCAATGGCTTCGGTATCGACCAGGCGACGGTGGAGCGCCTTGCATCCGACCTTGCGGCGGCCGCCAAGCTCGGGATCGAGCTTGGTGTCGTTGTCGGCGGCGGCAATATTTTTCGCGGCGTAGAGGTGTCTGCTCGCGGTGTGCCGCGGCCGGTCGGCGACACCATGGGAATGCTGGCGACCGTCATGAATTGTCTGGTGCTGGAAGCCGCAATTGAACGGGCCGGGCGCGAGGCCCGCACGCTGTCGGCGCTTGCGATGCCTTCCGTGTGCGAAACTTACAACCGCAAACGCGCAATGAAAAATCTCGGCAAAGGTCGCGTGGTGCTGCTTGCCGCCGGTACGGGCAACCCGTTCTTCACCACCGACACCACCGCGGTGCTGCGCGCTGCCGAGTTGGACGCCCAGGCGGTTCTCAAAGCCACCAATGTCGATGGTGTTTATACCGCTGACCCCAAAAAAGACCCCAAGGCAAAGCGTTACGACAAGCTCAGCCATCAGGAAGCGAGCGAAAAGGACCTCAGGGTGATGGATGGCGCTGCGTTCGCGCTTGCTCGGGAAAACCGGATGCCTATCATCGTGTTCTCTATCGCTGAAAAGAGCGCCATCGAAACCGTGCTACGCGGCAAGGGGCGCGCCACTGTCGTCGGTTAACCGGCGGAGCATTTTGTGCCGCGTGGTAGAGGTGCGGCGCTCGAGGAATTGCCATGACTAGCACGACGCACGACATTAACGAGATCAAGCGCCGCATGCAGGGCGCAAGCAGCGTTCTCAAGACCGAATTATCCGGGCTGCGCACGGGGCGCGCATCGGCTCATTTGCTTGATCCGGTCATGGTCGATGCCTACGGCGCGCAAATGCCGCTCAATCAGGTGGCAACCGTGAGCGTGCCCGAGC
>JBATYN010000508.1:0-1518 GCA_049674125.1 Pseudolabrys sp.
GTCTTGAGGTCGCCAACCGTGCCTACATTCTTGCTGAAGGAAAATTCGTCATGTCCGGCAGCGCCGCGGACATTGGCGCCAATCCCGAGCTTAAGCGCGCTTATCTTGGAATGTGACGCATGACAAGTATCAGCTTACGCGCCCGTCTCGCACGCCCGTCGATCCTGATCGCGCCGGGTGTATTTGATCCACTCACGTCACTGATCGCCGAGCAGGCCGGCTTCGAAGCGCTTTACGTCTCGGGCGCGGCCATCGCCTATACGCGGCTCGGCCGGCCCGACATTGGCTTAGTAAGTATGAGCGAGGTGGTGGAGACCGTAGCGCTCATACGCGATCGCGTGCGTGCTCATCTTATTGTCGATGCTGATACCGGCTACGGCAATGCGCTAAATGTCGAACGCACGGTACGCCTGCTCGAGCGCGTAGGCGCCAATGCCATCCAAATCGAGGACCAGGCTTTCCCCAAACGCTGCGGCCATCTCGATGACAAGGCGCTGATCCCGGCGTCGGAGATGGTCGGTAAGGTCAAAGCGGCCACGGATACGCGCCAATCACCGGAAACGCTCATTATCGCTCGAACCGATGCGGTTGCGGTTGAGGGGTTCGACCGTGCAATAGAGCGCGCGCTGCTTTACCGCGACGCCGGCGCTGATCTCCTGTTCATCGAGGCGCCGAAAGCGCGCGAGGAACTGGAGAAGATAACGAGCCGGGCTGGCGGCGCGGTACCCTTGATGGCCAACATGGTCGAAGGCGGAAAGACGCCGATGCTTTCCGCCTCCGAACTTGAAACGCTGGGATTTTCGCTCGTTATTTTCCCGGGTGGAATTGTCCGCGCACTGACAAAGACGGCGACCGAATACTATGCCTCGCTCGCCGCACACGGGACCACGCAGCTGTTCCGTGGCCGCATGTTCGACTTTGCTGAACTCAACGAGCTCCTTGGTGCGCCGGATATGATCGAACACGGCAAGCAGCTAGCGTCGATCAAGCCGGCTATCTCGACTGATACGGGTCGCAAGCGATGAATTTCTGTCATCTGCTTTAGGATTATGAGGGAAATCGCGAATGGATAAGAGTTTCGATCTTGTGATCAAGAATTCTCGCGTCGTGCGGCCTAACAAGACGTCAATCGATACGCTCGACATCGCAGTCAAAGACGGAAAGGTCGTCCAGGTCGCGCCTGCGATTGATACAGCGCGCGCCAAGGAAACCTTCGATGCCAAAAATCTTCTAGCGTTCCCCGGCTGCGTTGATGCTCACATGCATGTCGGCATCTATCAGCCCCTGGCCCAAGATGCTGATTCAGAAAGCAAGGCAGCAGCGATGGGTGGGGTGACGTCGAGCATCAACTACATGCGCACTGGGCAATATTATCTCAATCGCGGTGGTCCATACCGCGACTTCATGCCCGAAGTGCTCAAGCAATCCGATGGCCGATTTTGGGTCGACTACGGTTTCCACATTGCTCCGATCGAAGCGGCGCATATCGACGAGATGGAAGACCTCGCTCTCGAGTAC
>JBATYN010000509.1:0-9905 GCA_049674125.1 Pseudolabrys sp.
TCACTAAAAAGCCCGGATTGGCGGGCAACCGTATTTCTCCTCCCGTCACGGCCCTATCGGGTGATCCATGCGCCGATCCCGGCGCGGCTGTGACTAACCTGGAAGAACGTCTTGAGCATCGGACATAACACAGAAACTTCTGCCGCTGACGCGCGCCTGTGGACCCAAATCCTCAACGGCTATCGCCAGTCAAATCGTGCCCGCAGCGTGATTGAGCTGGCCATCACCGCACTGCCATTGGTCGCGCTTTGGACCGTGGCGTGGTTCATCTATTCGTTGGGCTACTGGTGGGTGACCCTGCTGATCGCGATCCCGGCAGCCGGCTTTCTGATCCGCCTGTTTATGATCCAGCACGATTGCGGCCACGGCGCATTCTTCGAGAATAAGCTGGCGAATGATTGGGTCGGCCGCGTCATCGGCGTTCTCACCATGACGCCCTATGATTTCTGGCGTCGCACCCACGCCATTCACCACGCCACCTCCGGCAATCTCGACCGCCGTGGTATCGGCGATGTCGATACACTGACTGTGCGTGAATATTATGCACGCTCGCGCTGGGGCCGGCTGAAGTATCGCCTCTATCGCAATCCGCTGGTGATGTTCGGGATCGGGCCCGCTTATCTCTTCTTGCTGCAACACCGCCTGCCAATCGGCCTGATGCGGGGCGGTTGGACACCCTGGATCAGCACGCAAGGAACGAATGCAGCAATTGCGTTGATCGCGGTGGGTTTGATCTGGCTGATCGGCGTCAAAGCGTTTTTTCTCGTGCACTTGCCGATTATGCTGCTCGCCGCGGTCTTCGGGGTTTGGCTGTTCTACGTCCAGCACCAGTTCGAGGAGACATTGTGGGACGAGAACCGCGGCTGGAATCTGCACGAAGCCGCCTTGCATGGCTCGTCGCATTATGATCTGCCGCTGCTTCTGCGCTGGTTCACCGCCAATATCGGTATCCACCACGTGCATCACTTGCACAGCCGCATTCCCTATTACCGGCTGCCGCGCGTGCTGCGCGATCATCCGGAGCTGCGCAACGTCGGCCGCGTGACACTGCTGCAAAGCTTCCGCTGTGTCCGGCTCGTGCTGTGGGACGAAGCGCAGCGCCGGTTGGTGTCTTTCCGCGAAGCCCGGATTTCCGCCCCCGCCGCGTGACTTCTGCTGAATTCGCGTTTACTGGATCGTCGGGCCACGCCCGGTGATCGCAGGTCAGCCTATGCCCCGTTACAAGCTCACGGTTGAATATGACGGCGCGCCGTTCTGCGGCTGGCAGGTTCAGGCCGACCAGATTTCGGTGCAGGGCGTGCTGACTGCGGCGATCGAAGCGCTCTCGGGCCAGAAGACATTGGTGCAGGGGGCCGGGCGCACCGATGCCGGTGTACACGCGCGCGCCCAGGTCGCGCATGTCGATCTCGCGAAGGAGTGGGACACCGATACCGTGCGCGATGCCCTCAACGCGCATCTGCGCCCACACCCCATCGCAGTTCTCTCGGCCGAACGTGTGGCCGATGACTTCAATGCCCGCACCTCGGCGGTCAAACGTCACTACCTCTACCGGATCATCAATCGCCGCGCCGATCTCACGCTCGAGGCCGGCCATGCCTGGCGTGTGCCGCGCCCGCTTGACGCGAATGCCATGCACCAGGCGGCGCAGCATCTGGTTGGGAAGCACGATTTTACGACGTTTCGCTCCACCGAATGTCAGGCGAAATCGCCCGTGAAAACACTCGATGTGCTTGCGGTCGAACGCAACGGCGATGAGATCAGTGTGTCGGCCAAGGCGCGCTCTTTTTTGCACAACCAGGTGCGATCCATGGTCGGCTCCCTGGTGGCGGTCGGTGAGGGCAAATGGAGCGCGGACGACCTCGGCAAGGCGCTCAACGCGCGCGACCGCGCCGCGTGCGGCCAAGTGGCCCCTCCGGACGGGCTCTATCTGATGCGTGTGGATTACGAACCGAAATAGCGATCGATAATCTTGCCGTAGATCGTCGTGAGTGCCCGCAAATCGGCGATCGGCACGCGTTCGTTCACTTGATGCATGGTCTGGCCGACAAGGCCGAATTCGACCACCGGGCAATATTGCGTGATAAATCGCGCGTCCGAGGTGCCGCCGGTCGTCGATAGTTCCGGCTTGCGGCCGGCGACTTCTGCGACGGCATTTGCGACCAATTCGGTGAATGGTCCCGGTTTCGTCGCAAACACGCCGGCGTTCGATGGCTCCCACTGAAATGAAAATTTGATTTTGCCGCCGGAGGCTTTTGAGGCGCGCTGCTCGATTAGTTTCTTCAGCGAGTCGAGCGTGTGGTTGTCGTTGAAGCGGATGTTGAATCGTGCGCGCGCTTCGCCCGGAATCAGATTGACGGTCTTGTTGCCGACATCGACCGAGGTGAATTCGAGATGCGACGGGCTGAATTGTGCACTGCCTTGATCGAGAGGCTCGCTTTGCAACGCTGCAACAAGCGCCGTCAATCCGCGAACTGGGTTCTCCGCGCGCTCCGGATAGGCGACGTGACCTTGCTTGCCCGTTACAATCAGATGGCCGTTGAGCGACCCGCGCCGGCCAATCTTGATGGTGTCGCCGAGTTCGCTTTGATTGCTCGGTTCGCCCAGAATGCAATGGTCGAATGTCTCGCCGTGCTCTGCCGCCCATTTCAGAAGCTTTGGCGTGCCGTTGACCGCAATGCCTTCCTCGTCGCCGGTGATCAGGAACGAGATCGAGCCTTTTGGCTTGCCACCATGATTGCTGAGGTGATCGAGGACGGCCGCAACCGCGCAGGCGATGCCGCCCTTCATGTCGACCGCTCCGCGGCCGTAGAGCTCATTGTTCGTCACCTCGCCGGAAAATGGCGGAAGCTTCCAGGTTTTTTCGTCCCCCGGTGGCACCACGTCGGTATGGCCCGCAAACACAAGGTTCGGTTTTGCAGAGCCAATGCGGGCGTAAAGGTTTTCGACGTCCTCTGTGCCGGGCTCGCGAAACGTCATGCGATGCACGGTGAAACCTGCGGTTTTCAAAACGCCCTCGAGAAAGGTGAGCGCGCCGCCTTCCGCGGGCGTGACCGACGGGCAGCGCAGCAGATCGCGGGCAATTGCGACAGGATCGGCGGTCATTTTTCAGCCGCTCGCTTGCGCGGGCATGAGGGGAGCCCAGGTCGACCTGCGCGGGACATCGCTCAATCCCTCAATAATTCGTTGATGCTGGTCTTCGATCGCGTGCGTTCGTCCACGCGCTTGACGATGACGGCACAATAGAGCCCCGGCCCGCCGCTCTTGCCGGGGAGCGTGCCTGGCACGACGACGGAATAAGGTGGCACTTCGCCTTGCGTGATCGAGCCGGTCTCGCGGTCGATGATGCGCGTGGAGGCGCCGAGATAGACGCCCATCGATAGCACGGCACCCGTGCGTACGACGACGCCTTCGGCAACTTCCGAGCGCGCGCCGACGAAGCAATTGTCTTCGATGATGACCGGGCCTGCTTGCAGGGGCTCAAGCACGCCGCCGATGCCTGCGCCACCGGAGATGTGGCAATTCTTTCCGATTTGCGCGCATGAGCCGACCGTCGCCCAGGTGTCGATCATGCTGCCCGAATCGACATAGGCGCCGAGATTGACGAACGACGGCATGAGAACGACGCCTGGCGCAATGAAGGCGGAGTGACGGACAACGCTACCGGGGACAGCGCGAAAGCCGGCCTTCTTGAAGCGCGCGGCATTCCAGCCCTTGAATTTGGAATCGACCTTATCCCACCACATGGCCTTCCCCGGTCCGCCCGGGATCACGCTCATATCGTTGAGACGGAACGAGAGCAGGACGGCCTTCTTGAGCCACTGATTGACGCGCCATTGGCCGTCGGCCTTTTGTTCGGCAACGCGCGCTTTGCCGGCATCGAGCAATCCGAGGGCGGAATCCACCGCCTTGCGCACGGCGCCCTTGGTCTTCGGACCGATCTTGTCGCGTCCCTCGAAGGCCTCGTCGATGATGCTGGCAAGCTTGTCGTTTGACATGGTCGCTCCGGCTCGTTCGGTTGCGGTTTGTCGGGGGCGGGGCAGGGGATGTCAAGACGCGCTCGCCGGGCTAAACTTACGACCGGAGAAACGCGCATGAATCGGCAATTGAATCGGCAATTCGTTCGTTTGGCTTTAGGCTTGGCTGCGCTGGCGCTGAGCAATGCACCCGCGTTAGCCCATCACCTCATGGGCGGCCGCACACCGGCAACGTTTGGCGAAGGCATTCTGTCAGGGCTCGGGCACCCGATTATCGGGCTCGATCATCTCGCCGCGGTGGTGGCGGTTGGCTGCCTTGCAGCCGCGCACCGGGCGGCAGTAGCGCTCGCTGTTGCGTTCGTCGTGGCGATGATGGCCGGCGTCGCGCTGCATCTCCACGGAGCGACCGTCCCAAGCGCGGAAATTCTGGTCGCGCTGACCGTCATCGCGCTCGGCGCATTGATGCTCAGCCGGCGGCGTATGTCGACGAGCGCCGCGCTGGTGCTGTTTGCTCTCGTCGGCCTCGTGCATGGCTATGCCCTCGGCGAATCGATATACGGCGCCGAACCGACGCCGCTGTACGCTTATTTGCTCGGGCTGGCGGTCATTCAGAGCGTCGTCGCGCTTGGCGCCATGATGATTGCGCGCAATGTCGCAGAACGCTCCGTGGATCTTTCGCCGCTGCGGCTTGCCGGCGCCGCCATTGCCGGCATCGGTCTTGCTGTTCTCATGCAGCAGGTGGTTCCGGCGGCCTGATCAGCGCCGCACGATCTGTTCGAGAAATCCTGTGAGATTGTCGGTCATGTGATCGACGTATGGCGCATCGCGCCCTTCAAGCTCCCACGCCTCGCGAAATACTTCACGCTGACCTTCCGGCACAACCAGCACAGTCGTCATGCCTAACGCGTGCGGCGTTTCCAGATTGCGCGCGAGATCCTCAAACATCGCCGCTTTTGCCGCGTCGACGTCATGGCGGACGAGAAAGCGCTGATACGCCTGCGGCAATGGCTTGGGATCAAGATCGGCAGCAGCGATGTCAAACACGTCTTCGAAATGCCGATGGATTTCCAGCTTCTGCATTACAGCGTCGGCATGCTTGCGCGTACCATTCGTGAGGATGAGCTTGCGGCCGGGAAGTTTTTCAAGGGCGGCGCCGAGCGTCGGATTCGGCACGAGTGGGGAATGATCGATCTGGTGGACGAATTCCAGATAATCATCCGGCTTCATGCCATGCTCGGCCATCATCCCACGCATCGTGGTGCCATAGCGCTTGTAGTAGTCCTTCTGCACACGGAAGGCCTCGTCTTTCGACACTTTCAGAAAGTCAGAGACGTAAGCGCGAATGCGGTCATCGACCTGCTGCCAAAGATTGAGGTGATGCGGGTACAGCGTGTTGTCGAGGTCGAACACCCACGTTTCGACGTGGCCGAAATCGCGCGGCACCGGGCGTGACATCTTCGGCACGAATTATTGGTCCTTGAACCGGATTGTCGCTGTGGGTTGGCTGCCAATATCGATGACGGCAAAGCCGGCCGAATTCAGACCGCGCGTTGCGCAATCCTTGTGGTCGGCAAGCTCAAAACGTCCGTCGCGCGTACAGAGCGCAACGGTTCCACCCCAGGCGAGGGGCACGTCGCCACGCTTGATGGTGCGGCCGTTTCCGTCGACTGCTTCCGCATAGCTGTAGAGCCGATGCGGATCGCCGCGCAGATCGGGCCGCAGGCATTGGCCGGCGTCCACGCGATACCAGCCACGCGTAACGATCGCGCCCATCTCGACGATGCCAAGAGAAGCCATCACTGTGTAATTGGTGTCGTTACACCAGGAAAAACCGAGGCCTTCCGGCTTAAGCGCTGCGGCGACGAGTGTGTCAAATAAATTTGGCGCGGACGCCGCGTCGGCGGCGAGCTTGCGGTCATTCAGGAATTTCGTGATAGCGGCCTGCGTCTTGGCGCCGGGGACGCCATCGATCGGATAAGCGTCGTAACCGGCGATGACCAGCAAGCGCTGAACTCCTGCAAGCCGCGCCTGCACGTCGTCGTAGTCGGATTCTTCAGCAAGATTCACCACCGGCCCTTTCGGCGAATCCGATGGTTTGGCCGCGCTGAAGCGCGCCTGTTGGCTCGTGGGACAGCCGCGGGCGTCGGCAATGTCGAAGTCACGATCGCGAACGCAGAATTCGGCTTGCCCGTTTTGCGGCAGCGGTGCGGTGCCATAAATGGGCGGCGTGCGCGCGTGCACGTAGACCATGTCGGCATCGAGCGGCCCGTCCAGCGCTTGCCGGCATTGCCCGGGGTCGAGCCGAAACCAGCCGCGTGTCGCGACATTTGCGCGTTTTTCGATGCCGATCGCGGCATCCATTCGGTAACTGGTGCGATTGCAAAGCGTGAGCTCGGCTTGCGCCGGCGCTGCTGTCACGAGCCAAACGATTAATGCGGCAGTTGTGGGGACGAAACCGCGAATCATGCGGCCATGCTAGTCGGCATCCGAAGGGCAGGGAATTGCCAACGCACCCGTCCCGCGTCGGCGGGAATGAGCGTGTCAGGCCATTTTACCGGTGCATCAGGGTGCCGACGCCATGATCGGTCAGCAGCTCGAGCAGCACCGCATGCGGCACCTTGCCGTCCATGATGACGACGCCTTCGACACCCTGGTCGAGCGCATAGATGCAAGTCTCGACCTTGGGGATCATTCCACCGGATATCGTTCCATCGGCGATCAACTTGCGTGCGTCGGCGACTGACAATTCGGGGATCAGGTTCTTTGATTTATCCAGGACGCCCGGGACGTCAGTGAGCAATAGTAGACGTTTGGCCTTGAGCGCACCGGCGATTGCTCCCGCAAATGTATCGGCGTTGACATTGAACGTGCCGCCATCGGCCGAAGTTGCGACCGGCGCCAGCACGGGGATCATTTCCTTGCCGAGCACATGATTGAGTACCATGAGGTCGACTTTCTCCGGCTCGCCGACAAAGCCAAGATCAACAATCTTCTCGATATTGGAATCGGGATCGACCACCGTGCGCGTCACCTTTCGGGCCTGCACCATGTTGCCGTCCTTGCCGCATAAGCCGACGGCCTTCCCCCCGGCGGCGTTGATATAGCCGACGATTTGCTTGTTGATGGATCCGGCCAGCACCATCTCCACAATCTGGATGGTTGAGGCATCGGTAATGCGCAGTCCGGCCGCGAATTCTGATTTGATGCCAAGTTTCTTGAGCATTGCTGCGATCTGCGGGCCGCCACCATGGACGACCACAGGATTGATCGCGGCTTGCTCGAGCAGCACGATATCGCGGGCGAAATCGCGTGCGGTGTTTTCCTCGCCCATCGCATGACCGCCGTATTTCACAACGACGATCTCCTCGTCATAGCGCTGCATGTGAGGTAGCGCTTCGGACAGTATCCGAGCCTGGTCCTGTGGGCTGATCCTGGGAGCTTTGCTCATCGCTTCGGCCTTCTCCGGTCGCTGGGGTTCTAGCCGATGCGACCAGCCTCCGACAATGCGCATGATTCCGAAAAGTGGACACCGGTTTTCGGAAAAAATCATGCGCAAGCAAGAGGTGTCAGCGCCGTCTTTCGTCCAGAAGCCTTGCGATAGCTGCGCGCAATTCAGGGATTCCGGCCCCGCCATGGGAGGAAGTCGCCAGAAGGGTTGGAAAGGCAGCCCGCCGTTTGGACAGCGCTGCTTCGACATCTGCAATACGCTTTGTGAGCTCGCTCGGTTTTACCGCATCGCATTTGGTTAAGACGATCTGGTGGCTGACGGCCGACTGGCTCAGCGCATCGAGTGCAGGCTCATCCGTCGGTTTCAGGCCATGCCGTGCATCCACCAGCACATAAATGCGGGCGAGGTTGCTGCGGCCACGCAAAAAGGCGTCGATCAGCGCGGTCCATGCCGCAATCTTGGTTTTTGCCGCTGCGGCATAGCCGTAGCCGGGCATGTCCACGATGTTGAGACTTCCGCCCGCGGTGAAAAAGATGAGTTCCCGCGTGCGCCCGGGCGTCCGTGATATGCGCGCAAGGTTTTTGCGGCCTGTCAGCGCGTTGATCAGACTCGATTTTCCGACATTGGACCTGCCGGCAAAAGCAATCTCGACGCCGCGCATCGGCGGGAGCGATGCGGGTGTCCCGGCCGCCGCAACAAAGTGCCATTCGCCGGCGAACAGCTGCCGGCCAGCCTCGATTTCGGTGCGGGTGAATGGGGCCGATGTCATTGGCGCCGGTTATCCTTCGGCGTCATGCCAGCGCTGGTCGCGGGCATCCACGTCTTGCAGCTTGGCAACAGTAAAGAGGTGGATGGCCGGGACAAGCCCGGCCATGACGTGGAACGCGTTTGTCGCTGTTACGACGACGCCTTTTTCTTTACGAACAATGCCTTGATGTTGTCGAACAATTCTATCTTGGCGCCGTGCTTGCGCATGATGACGCTCTGCTGCAGCACCGATAGCGAGTTATTCCACGCCCAATAGATCACGAGTCCGGCGGGGAAGTTCGCCAGCATGAAGGTGAAAATCAGCGGCATCCAATTGAAGATCATCTGCTGGGTCGGATCGGGCGGTGCCGGGTTGAGCTTCATTTGCGCCCACATCGTCACGCCCATGATCAGCGGCCATGCGCCGAGATGGAGGAAATGGCCGATGTACGGCAGCATGGTTGGGTCGACGGGAATAAGGCCAAACAAGTTGAAGACATTGGTCGGGTCTTGCGCCGACAGATCATGGATCCAGCCAAAGAATGGCGCGTGCCGCATTTCAATGGTGACGAACAGAACTTTGTAAAGCGAGAAAAAGACGGGGATCTGGATTGCGATCGGCAAACAACCTGCGAGCGGGTTGATCTTCTCCCTCTTGTACAGCTCCATCAGCTCCTGTTGCTGCCGCGCCTTGTCGTTGGCGAAACGCTCGCGCAACGCGGTCATTTGGGGCTGCACCGCCTTCATTTTCGCCATCGAGGCGTAGGATTTGTTCGCCAGTGGGAAGAAGGCGGCCTTGATCAACACCGTCACGATCAGGATTGCGAGACCGAAATTCCCGACCAGGCGGTAGAGATAGTCGATCGCGATGAACAGCGGCTTGGTAATGAAATAGAACCAGCCCCAGTCGATCAGAAGATCGAAGCGGTTGAGCTTGAGTTGCTTGTCGTAGTCGTTGACGACGGCGACTTCCTTGGCGCCGGCGAACAATCGTGCGTTGACCGATGCAGTAGCGCCCGGGGCAATCGTCTCGGCATCAAGCAGATAGTCCGTCTGATAGGTCTGAATGCTGCCGAGCGTGCCTGTCGAGAAACGCGCCTTCAGGCGCGCAGTCGTATCCGGCAGCAACGTTGCCGCCCAGTATTTGTCGGTGATACCGAGCCAACCGTTTGTGACGTCGAAATTGACGACCTTTTTCTCGGCAATGTTTTTGTAGGTGTATTCCTGCAAGCCGGAATCGCCGAGTACGCCAATCAACCCTTCGTGCAGGATGTAGTATCCGGCGGTTTGCGGCGTGCCGTGGCGCGAAATCAGTGCGTAGGGAAATAGTGAGACAGGGCTTGCACCTTTGTTGCTCACGTCATCCTTGATGGTGAACAGGTATTTTTCGTCGACAGCAATGGTGCGATGAAATTCGAGCCCTTCGCCGTTGTCGTAAGTCAGCGTCACCGGATGACCAACGCTGAGCGCGGCAGACCCTGCTTGCTTCCAAACCGTTTCCGCTGTTGGCAATTTCACATTGGTGCCGGTAGCGCCCGTCCAGCCAAATTCGGCATAGAACGGATCGGCGGTGCCGGATGGCGAGAGCAAAACGATTGGTGGTGACTTCGGATCGACCGTTTCCCGGAATTTGACCAGCGCCAGATCGTCAATGCGTCCACCCTTGAGGGCGATCGAACCTTGCAGGGTATCGGTCGCGATCGCCACTCGCGGCGAGGCCGCGAGTGCTGCCGGCC
>JBATYN010000510.1:0-5919 GCA_049674125.1 Pseudolabrys sp.
GATAAAGCCAGGGTCACTGGCACGTCCGCACCGGCACGGATTCATCGCTGCGACCAGCATGAAACGCGCCGGATAGGTGATGCGGTGAGTGGCGCGCGCGATGGCGACTTCGCCCGTTTCCAACGGCTGGCGCAAAGAATCAAGGACCTGGCCGGAGAATTCCGCCAACTCATCGAGAAATAAAACGCCATTATGAGAGAGCGAGATTTCGCCCGGCCGCGCGCGCAAGCCGCCACCGACCAAAGCCGGCATCGAAGCTGAATGATGCGGTGAGCGAAACGGCCGCCGATTGGTAAGTGCGCCGCCTTCGATTTCACCGGCAACCGAAGCAATCATCGATACTTCCAGCAACTCGAGCGCTATCGGAAGGTCGTAATGGCTGCCTTCTTTCGGGAGATCGGCGGGCGCGAGATTGACCGTGATTCGTCGCGCGGGAAGCGCGAGACCTGACGCAACGAGAGCCGCGCGCACGCGTTCCTTTGCCTCGGATACCGCCTTGTCGGGCAGCCCGACAATGTTGAATGCAGGCAAGCCCGGCGCGACTTGCACCTGCACGTCGACGCCCCGGGCTTCAATGCCCTCAAATGCCACCGTGGCAACGCGTTCGACCATGCAACCGTACCCCGTACGATACTCGCAATAGTAGTATCCGAAGCCGGCAGGTTGTACAAGAACAATTCGGGAACATAATTTGGAGGTAGAAGGCTCAACGATATGATTGATCTGGGGGTTTTAGCCCGATCATAGTCTCTCAAAGCCGGAGGTTGCCCCGATGACGAGCGTGCGAGCTCTGTTCCTGTGTCTTTTGTTGGCGGCGGCGGCACTACCGGCCGGTGCCCAAGAGGAGCTCAGGCCGTGGAAGCACGGAGTTATCGAGCCCAAAGGCGATGCCGGTTTCATGCTGATGCTCGGTCAGCGTGATTTTGCATCGAAGCGTGGTCTGAAAATAGAGATCGTCCCATTGAAGAATGGCGCTACCGCACACAAGGCGCTGCTGTCGGGAGAACTAGACAGCATCGAATCGAGCCCCGGCGCGACCATCCTGGCCGGTGCGCGCGGCGCCGACATCAAGATCGTCGGATGCGATTGGCCGGGGGTCCCCCACGGGCTGATGGTGAGATCGACGATCAGCAAGGTCGAAGATCTTAAGGGAAAGACGATTGCGGTAGCGGCGCCGGGATCACTGCCCAATCTGCTGATCAATGCGATACTCGAGCAACACAAGATCCCGGCTTCCGAAGTCCATTTCGCAAATCTCGGTGGCGATCTCGATCGATTCAAAGCCGTGGTCGCGGGAGTTGCCGACGCCGGAATCGTCGCCGCGGAATTCATGGCGGTCGCGCCCAAGGACGTGACCATGCTTGTTGCCGGAAACGCGGCGCTGCCGAATTATGTGCGCCTATGTTTAACCTTGACCGGGAAAACAATTTCTGAGCGTCGTGCCGACGCCATCAATTTTGTCGCTGCCGAGATGGAAGCGCTGAAATTCGCGGTCACTCATCGCGACGAAACGATCAAACTGACCGAGGATAGCATTCATGCCAAGCCCGATGATCCGCGTCCGGCTTACGCCTACGACGATACACTCAAGCAGAATGCGATCGATCCCGACGTCACACTGCCGCTCGACAAGTTGGGCTGGATGCAAAACGAGCTGGTGAAGGCAGGTAATCTGAAAGCGCCAATCGATCTCGCCAATATCGTAGATGCAAGCATCCGAGACGAAGCGAAAAACCGCGTGGCGAAATAATCAAATTCTCACGGACGCCATAATACCCGCAGGGAAAATGTCTTCGGGGGTGGCAAGGCGGTGCGCGATGCCTTGCTCGTGTGTGTAACGCAGAAACAGCTCCAGTGTCGGTCGGTTCGCTTCGATGCCGTATGGAAAAAGCTCCCCGAATGTCTGCTGCATGCGCTGCGCGTAACTTGTCAGCCACGGCACGGGGTAACGGGAGACGGCTGGATCGAGAATGCGCTCAAGACTGCGGCGTTTCGACTCCTCGAACGCGTTATAGAGATTGCGCGCCACCCAGGGCTGACCGTCTAGGATCGACTTACGCATCGCGATAACGTGCATGATCGGGTAGACGCGGGTCTGCTCGTAATAACGCTGCTCCATTGCTTCGTAGTCGGGAAACAAACGCACAACGTCTGGATGTTTTTCACGAAACGAATTCGGCGGCCGCGCGATGATGACGCAATCGAGTTCGCCAGAAGCGATCATGCCGCTGAGCGTTTTCTCGGGCCTGCTGGTGAGTTGAACCCCTTTTGGCAGCGACAATTCTACCTTTTCGATGCGTCCGGCCTCGTTGGTGCCGGCCTGGATCCAATCGATATCGGAAAGTGCGATGCCGCCTTCGTGCATCAGCCATCCGCGCATATAGACGGCGGCAGTGTGCGCCCATTCTGGAACACCGACGCGCTTTCCGCGCAAATCCTTGGCGGTTTTGATGTCTGCTTTGCGGTTCACATAAAATGACGCGAAGCGAAACAAGCGCGAAGCATAAACCGGCAACCCAATGATATCGGAATTCGGGCGCGTTACCTGCGCCGCAAATTTGGCGAAGGACAGCTCGGAGACGTCCCATTCCCTGTTGAAGGTGAAGCGCGAAAAGATCTCGTGATGGCCAAGTGTCAGCCAGTTCGCTTCGATACCTTCCGCACGAACCAACCCCAGGCGAAAATCGCGGAAGTGATCGTAGTCGGTGGTGGCGATGGTGAGGGCAACGCTCATGGTCTCAGCGCGTCTTCCGCTTTGCCTCGATCTTGTCCCAGATCAGCGCCGCTACATCTGGCCCGCCGAGCGTTTTAATGGCACGGATTCCTGTCGGCGAGGTGACATTAATTTCGGTCAGGTAGCCGTCAATCACGTCGATGCCGACGAACAGCAAGCCGCGTTCCCGCAGCGAAGGACCGATGCGTTTGCAGATTTCAGTTTCGCGCTTGGTCAACTCTGTTGCTGCGGGCACGCCGCCACGCACCATATTTGAGCGCAGATCGTCGGCCGCCGGAATTCGGTTGACCGCGCCGGCATATTCGCCGTCGACAAGAATGATGCGTTTGTCACCGTGTTTGATGTTGGGCAGAAATTTTTGCACCACCCATTGTTCGCGAAAAGTAGCCGTGAACAGATCATATAAAGAACCGAAATTCAGGTCTTCGCGCGCCAGGCGAAAAACCGCTTCGCCGCCTTTGCCGTAGAGCGGCTTCATCACGATATCGCCGTGCTCAGCGCGGAATGCTTTGATTTCGAAAAGGTCACGCGTAATGAGCGTCGGCGGCATCAGATCAGGAAATTCGGTGACGAACACCTTTTCTGGCGCATTGCGCACATGCGCCGGGTCATTGACCACTAGCGTCTTGGGATGGATGCGCTCCAGAAGGTGCGTGGTCGTGACGTAGGCCAGATCGAAAGGCGGATCCTGCCGCAACAGCACCACGTCGAATTCGGTCAACTCCACCCGGCGCGGCTTGTCCAGCGTGACGTGATCGCCGGCCTTGTCACGTACGCTGAGCGACTCGATATGGGCGAATACGCGGCCGTCGAGCAAAGCGAGCCGGTCGGGCGTGTAATAGGAAAGCTGGTGTCCGCGGTTTTGCGCTTCCAGCAGCAGGGCGAACGTCGAGTCGCCCTTAATATTGATCCGCTGGATCGGATCCATTTGCACTGCGATTTTGAGGCTCATGACTACCTATAGGCGAATAAAGCGTTAACACATTATCCGCACTATAGCCGCTTGGGCACGTATGCGGGACGGCCGGGGGGCCATTGGTGACTCTGCCAAAGCTTTCGATTGCAGCAAGGCTTTATGCGATTTTCGCGTTGATGGCCGCCACCACCGTGGCGCTGTCGATGGTCGCGGTGTCGCAGGCGCGCGACCATGCCGCGCTGACCGATGAATTCGAATCTGCCAATGCCGGCAGCTGGAATGTCGAACGCATCAACGGCCTGATCTATGCCTCGGTGATGGAGTCACGCGGCATATATATGTCGGCCGATCGGGCTGAGGCCGCCAAATATGCCGATTCCCTGGTTAAAGTCAGCGATCAGATCAGCGGCGTGATCGGTGATTGGCAGCGAAGCGTGCGTAACAGCGACGCGGTCGCATTCAGCCAATTCGCTGTTCGCATTAACGAATATCAGGATTCGCTCTACGCGCTTGCACCCATCGCCAAGCAGTCGGGACCGCAAGCCGCGCGCGAATGGGCGGAGAAAAACCAGCCCGCCGCGATTCGTTCCGCGCTCAGCAAGGACCTCGAGACGCTGAGCCAGCACTACACCGACACAGCCAGCCAGATTTATACGCAAATCGACGAAGGAATTGATCACACCGCCATGCTGCTGACGGTTCTGGCATGCATCGCGGTGGCGCTCGCGATCATCGGGGTCATGATCATCGCCCGCAGTGTGACCAAACCGATCGCTGACATCACGAGCATTACCGAAGCGGTTGCGGCGGGTGACAGTAGAATCGCCATTCCGTTCAGCGACCGCAAAGATGAAATCGGCGCATTGGCGCGGTCGATCAGTGTGTTCCAGAACGCCATGCGCAACAACGAAGAACTCAATCGCACGGTCCTCAGCGACGCCGAGCTGCGCGCCCAGCGCCAACAGAAAATGTCGAACGAGATCTCGTCTTTCTCCGCCGAGGTGGAAGCAACGCTTGCCGAACTTGGCCGCATCTCGGACGAGATGCTGTCCGCTTCGACCCAGCTCGGGACCGCCGCCGACAATGCCTCTAGCAAAACTGCGCGCGCGGAAGAAACGTCAGCCGAGGCGTCGTCCAATGTGCGCGACATCGCGTCGGCTGCGGACGAGCTGTCGGCGTCGGTCAATGAAATCGACCGGCAGGTGGCGCAATCCAACGCAATTGCGACCAAAGCGGTTAACGAGGTCGAATCCACCAATCTTGCGGTCAAGGAGCTGGATGAGGCCGCCGCGCGCATCGGCGACGTGGTCAAACTCATCACTGACATTGCCGAGCAAACGAATTTGCTCGCGCTCAACGCGACGATCGAGGCGGCGCGCGCCGGCGAGGCCGGCCGCGGGTTCGCTGTAGTGGCCGGCGAAGTGAAGGCGTTGGCCGGGCAAACCAGCCGGGCCACCGAGGAAATCGGTGCGCAGATCGCCGGTATGCAGCGTGCAACGCAGCGCTCGATCACGGCAATCACCGGTATCGAGCACACGATCCGCGAAATCGGCAACATCAGCAGCGCGATCGCCGCCGCTGTCACCGAGCAAGGCGCCGCCACGCAGGAAATCGCCCGCGGTGTCGAGGTTGCCGCCGCGCGCACTGCGGAGACCGCCACAGAAGTCAATCTCATGGGCGCTGCGACGCAAGACACGCGCTCGAGTGCCGCCGCGGTCAAAGCGGTCGCCGACGATCTTGGCGGCGTTGCCAGCCGGATCCGCGCACAAGTCGACCAGTTCTTTGAGCGGCTGAGCGCCTGATACTCTAACTCGCTTCGAACGCGGCCGGGATGTGGCGCGGAATTTTGCCGGGCGCCACCAGAATTGCATCAAATCGAATATCGCGGAAATTCTGGTCGGGGTTGGCAGCAAGCCAAACCGCCGCTGCCGCTGCAATGCGCCTGCGTTGCCGCTCGTTGACAGATTCGGCCGCTTCATCGAGCGTGGCGCGCGCTTTCACTTCGGCGAAGACCAAAAGCTGGCGCCGGCGCGCGACAATGTCGATTTCACCGAGAGGGCTTCTCCAGCGCCGCGCCAAAATGCGGAATCCTTTCGCAATCAGGAAGGCAGCAGCACGGCTCTCGGCCGAAATGCCAACACGAAACGCCGCCTGGCGTTCGGGACGAGGGGCAGTCTTTGCCGGACGCGGCGGTTGATCACTTTGAGTCATCGGCATCCTTGCCGAGCGCGAGTGCGCGTTGGTAGACCTCGCGCCGCGACCGGCCGGT
>JBATYN010000511.1:0-2423 GCA_049674125.1 Pseudolabrys sp.
GTCGCACACCGACCACGCTTCAGGCGCCGCAAACCGAATGCGCCGGCGAGAATTTAAGCCGCCGGCTTGCGCTCGGTCTTCAGCCGCTTGTCGAGGTAAGCGCTGATCGAAGTAAGCAGCGCTTCTACCTTGCCGTCAAAGAAATGGTTGGCGCCTTGCACAACCTTTTGCTCGATCACAATGCCCTTTTGAGTCTTGAGCTTGTCAACCAGGGTCGTGACATCCTTGTGCGGCACCACAGCATCCTTGTCCCCATGGATTATAAGGCCCGACGATGGGCAGGGTGCCAGGAAGGAGAAGTCATAGAGATTGGCAGGTGGGCAAATCGAGATAAATCCCTCGATTTCCGGTCGGCGCATTAGCAGTTGCATGCCAATCCAGGCGCCGAACGAGAATCCAGCGATCCAGCAGCTCTTGGCTTCCGGATTGATGGTCTGTGCCCAGTCCAGTGCAGAAGCCGCGTCGGACAGCTCGCCCTGACCGTGGTCGAACGAGCCTTGGCTGCGCCCGACGCCACGGAAATTAAAGCGCAGTGCCGAGAAGCCGCGGTGAACGAAGGCGTAGTAGAGCTGGTAAATGATCGGGTGATTCATCGTCCCGCCAAACTGCGGGTGTGGATGCAGGATAATGGCGATCGGCGCGTTCTTCTGCCGCGCAGGATGATATCGCCCCTCGATGCGACCGGCGGGGCCGGTGAAGATAATTTCAGGCATTGCTTTTAACCTCGAACCGGGCTTGCCGCGACGGTATGCGGCCTCGGGACTTGTATTGGCCTGGAGGAACTGACCGAACCGGGCCCTTAGATTAGAATTATTCTAATTATATGATTTCCGCTGTTCCCAGCCTCGGCACGCGCTATAAGGACCGGGCGATTTTGGGCTTCTACCACGATCCCCGGGGCAAAAAGCAAGCTTTTTGCGGGACCTAGAAGCGAAAACGGTAATTAGGTATTGGCCAGACTTATGTCCGAACGGGCGTATTTTGATTGGAATGCAACCGCGCCCATCCGGGAGGAGGCGCGTTTTGCCGTGAACGCCGCTCTGGCGCTTACAGGCAACGCCTCGTCGATTCATGCGGAAGGCCGCGCTGCCCGCCGTTTGGTCGAGGAAGCGCGCCAGCGTGTCGCAGATTTGCTGGTCGCTGAAGCGAAGAACGTCACGTTCACGAGCGGAGCTACCGAAGCCAACATGCTAGCCCTGACACCGACAATTGAAATTGGAGGGCGCAAAGAACCGCGCGACCGCCTGTTCGTGTCGGCGATCGAGCATCCTTCGGTCCGAAGCGGCGGCCGTTTCGCCGTGGAACAGATCGACGAATTGCCTGTCACCGGTGACGGAGTTGTTGATCTTGCCGCGCTTCCGCTTGCGATCAGCAAAGCCGAGCGGCCGCTGGTGTCGGTCATGCTGGCGAATAACGAAACCGGCATAATCCAACCCATCCAACGGGTTGCGGAGATCGTGCACGCTGCGAACGGAGTACTGCACGTCGATGCCGTGCAAGGTCCAGGCCGTATCGACTGCGATATCACTGGGCTGGGCGCCGATCTTCTGAGCGTATCCTCACACAAACTCGGAGGTCCGCAGGGCGTTGGTGCACTCATCCGCCGTGGCGACATCTACATCGCCGAGGCGCTGATCAAGGGAGGCGGGCAGGAGCGCGGCCAGCGTGCCGGAACCGAAAACGTTGCCGGCATTGCCGGCTTCGGCGCCGCAGCGGCAGCCGCAAAACTGTCGGACGCTGCCCGCATGGCGGCACTCCGCGACAAATTCGAAGCACGGCTAAAATCAGGGGCTGCGCAGGTCGTAATCTTTGGTGAAGGCGCTACGCGCCTTCCGAACACGAGTCTATTTACGGTTCCAGGCCTGAAGGCCGAAACAGCGATAATCGCCTTCGATCTCAATGGTGTAGCGGTGTCGTCCGGCTCCGCCTGTTCGTCCGGAAAGGTGCAGGCGTCGTACGTGCTGGCGGCGATGGGCGTGGAACCCGCGCTCGCGCGCGGCGCTGTCCGTATCAGCCTTGGGTGGAGCACCGAAGAAGCTGACCTTGAAATGCTGCTAACTGCTTGGAATAAGGTGGTTTCGTCATTACTTAACAAGCAGGCCAACGCCGCCTGAGGCGGCACCAACCAGGATCGATCGCGACGCACGAAGCGAACCGACCATAACCGACAAATCCAACCCGCGGTCCTTGCAACCGTGAGCGGAGGGAAAAATGCCGGCCGTACTTGAGACCGTCGAACAGGTCCGCCGTATCGACGTTGACCAATATAAATACGGGTTCGTCACCGATATCGAATCCGAGAAGGCTCCCAAGGGCCTGTCTGAAGACACGGTCCGTTTCATCTCGGCCAAGAAAAATGAGCCGGAGTGGATGTTGGCCTGGCGGCTGGAGGCCTTTAAGCGCTGGCTGACTATGCGCGAACC
>JBATYN010000512.1:0-3522 GCA_049674125.1 Pseudolabrys sp.
AAGCCCGGCTATGACGATTGTTTTTGAGGGTTCGAACTCAACCGCTCGTCCCCGCGAAAGCCGGGAATTATGTTGCAGCTTTTATCCGCCTCATCCTGAGGAGCATCGCGAAGCGATGCGTCTCGAAGGATGGGCGGCCACCAATCTCGGGTTTATCCGAGATTGGCATATTGGATGCGCAAGTCGGCTAAAGCCGACTTGCGATGGTTCGAGACGCGCTGCTTCGCAGCGCTCCTCACCATGAGGCCGGGATAGGGCGAAAACAGGAATGAGCGGAGTTTGTGTGACGCTTGCGCGGGAATGAGCCGAGGTGAGGCGTCGCCGCAGTCATTCCGGGGGGCGAGCAACGCGAGCGAACCCGGAATCCAGAAACAAACGTTGTGCCTGCATCTGGATTCCGGGTCCGGCGCTTCACGCCGTCCCGGAATGACAGTTATGGTTTCAACGCCTTGAGCTGTGCGACGGTGGCCTCGCGCAAGGTGGTCTGGTCATTGCCCGCGACCAGAAAACGGAAGCCGCGTTTGGCCATGGCCAGAGCGCCTTCGGCATTTCGGCAGTAGATTCCGGGAATCTTCCCGGCTTTTTTTGCCGCAGCACAAATTTTATCGATGGCCTGTCCGACATGCGGTGCGTCGACATCCTGCGCGGCGCCATTACTCAGTGCGGTTGCAAGATCATACGGCCCCACGAACAGCCCGTCGATGCCGGGCGTTTGCGCAATCGCGTCCACGTTGCCGAGCGCGGTTACGGTTTCGATCATCGCGAGCGTGAGCGTGCCGTCGTTTGCCTCACGCATGTAATCGACGGGCGCGGTGCGGCCTTGCATCGCCATGGCGCGCAACGGTCCCCAGCTGCGTTCGCCAAGAGGGGGATATTTCGCAGCCGCCGCGAAGTGACGCGCGTCAGCGGCGCTGTTGATCATCGGCGCGATGATGGCTTCGGCGCCAAAGTCGAGCGCGCGCGACACAAGCGCGAAATCGCCATGCGGCACGCGCACGACCGGAGTGGATTGAGCATGATTGACCGCGCCGGTGCCGACGATGAGCGATGCCGTGTCCCACAAGCCGTGCTGCGCATCGAGCACAACGGCGGGGAAACCCTCACGCGCAATTGTTTCCGCGACAATGGGTGAGCCGATCATGCACCAGGCAGAAAAAACCGTTTCGCCCGCACGCAGGCGCCTGGCGAGGGCGAACGCCGACACCTCAACCGCTCTTCTTGATCTGGGCGATCGCGTCGGTCAGCAGTTCCGCCATGCGGGTACGAATTTGCTGTTCGGAAACACCCTTCGGCTGCAAGTCCTTGAGCATTTTGTGCACGACATCGTTTTCCGCGCTCTCCGCAAAATCGGCCAATACGACCTCTTTGGCGTATACTTCAGCATCGGCGCCGCTTTTGCCGAGAATGCCGGCCGCCCACAGGCCGAGCATCTTGTTTCGGCGAGCCATCGCCTTGAAGCGCAGCTCCTCGTCATGCGCAAATTGGTTCTCAAAGCCTTCTTCGCGCTTGTCGAACGTGGTGGTCATGTCGTCCTCACTACAATCACTAAGATTGCATATACCTTAGCGCGTTCATTCGCGCCTTGCATATCGCCGCACTAGGGTCAAGGCAACATCGGGCTGCTTTTTTGCGGCGAAATTAGGAAGTGGAAAACGTGAGGGTGGCGTGATTGTGCTGCCCCTACCGATCGGCTAGGTTTCGAGTGTGTCCGGACGCTGGCGCAACCAGCGCTCCAGTCCGGTCCCGCAGCCGCGGATCTTGCAAAGTCGTACAAGAAGGAGCCACGGCATCCGATGGACTTTCACAAACCACGGTATACGCCCATGAGCCGCCGTCGCCGCATTTACGAGGGCAAGGCGAAGATCCTTTACGAAGGCCCGGAGCCCGGAACGCTGATTCAGCATTTCAAGGACGACGCAACAGCCTTCAACGCCAAAAAACACGAAGTGATCGAGGGGAAGGGCGTCCTCAACAACCGAATCTCGGAATACGTATTCCAGCACCTCAACGATATCGGGGTGCCGACCCACTTCATTCGCCGCCTCAATATGCGCGAGCAGCTGATTCGCGAGGTTGAGATCATTCCGCTCGAAGTCGTGGTGCGTAATGTCGCCGCAGGCTCATTGGCGCAGCGCCTCGGCATTGAGGAAGGCACCCAGCTGCCGCGCTCGATCATCGAGTTCTATTACAAGAACGACAAGCTCAACGACCCGATGGTCTCGGAAGAGCACATCACCGCTTTCGGCTGGGCTTCGCCGCAGGAGATCGACGACATCATGGCGCTTGCCATCCGCGTCAACGATTTCCTCTCCGGGCTGTTCCTTGGCGTCGGCATTCGTCTGGTGGACTTCAAGATGGAAACCGGCCGGTTGTGGGAAAACGATGTGATGCGCATTGTCGTGGCCGACGAGATTTCTCCCGACAGCTGTCGTCTGTGGGACATCAAGACCAACGACAAACTCGACAAGGATCGCTTCCGCCGCGATCTCGGCGGTTTGGTCGAGGCCTACACCGAAGTCGCCAAGCGCCTTGGCATCGTGAGCGAAGGCGAGCGTCCGCAAGGCACCGGCCCGGTGCTGGTGAAGGGCTAGCGTCGCAGATTCTCCTCCGCTCGTCCCCGCGAAAGCGGGGACCCAGGGCGGCATATTGAGCATGTGATTGTTGTGATCCCTGGATTCCCGTATTCGCGGGAATGAGCGGAAAAAGTTTTGCCATTACCGACACACTCTTCGTCATGCCCGGCACAAGCCCGGCCATGACGGTGCTGGATTCCCGCATTCGCGGGAATGAGCGGAATGTGTGCAACGCTTATGAGCAGAGGCAAGCGATTACTTTCCGTCATGCCCGCGCTTGTCGCGGGCATCCACGTCTTTCTTTCACTTCAATAAGCAAGACGTAGATGGCCGGGCCAAGCCCGGCCATGACAGCGGATAGGCAAGCGTCGACGACATATGCGCAGTCGACACCGTCGCCAGTAAAAATTTTTTCATGAGTCCGGCCCCGTCGGCGTGAATCCGAAGTCTTACTTCGCGCGCTATTTTTCTTGGCGCGTCATCTGCTCGGAGGACGCGCGCGCGTTTCCCACGGCGTATGTGGCGTATCGGCAACGGTTCGTAACCGGCCACCGTCGATCGTCGAGCGCCTCAATGAACATCGTCGAGCCCATTCTTTTTCAGGCGCGGCACGACCCGCCCGCGCCGGCCATGTGCGCGCCAGGGACTGCGCTGGGCATCGTCAGCTATGCGAGGCTCGCGCGGTTTATTCACAGCGTCGGGCACCGCGCCATCCGTGCCGGCATTGCGCCCAGGCACGTCGTCGCCATCCAGGTGAAGGACCACATCTTTCACACCGCGCTTGCCCTGGGTTTGATGCATATCGGCGCCGCCACCGTTTCGGTGGGCGATACTTTTCCGCCTGGCCTGCGCGTGAACGTTATCGTCACTGACACGCCGCAGTCGTTCGGCAACGGGAAAAGCGCGAAAGTCGTCCCGGTGGACATGTCGTGGATGTCGGGGAAGGGCG
>JBATYN010000513.1:0-1896 GCA_049674125.1 Pseudolabrys sp.
GAGCTTGTAACGGCGGTTCAGCCAGGCTGCGGCGGCGCGGCGAAAAGGTTCAATGCCTTTGTTGGCGGGATAGCGGCCGAAGTCTGCAAGATGCGCGGCAATCGTCGGCCCAACGAATGGTGGGATCGGATGCTGCGGCTCGCCGACCGACAGATTGATGGGAGGCTTTCCGGGCTCAATGCCGGCGATGAGCTCGGTCAGCCGCACGAAGGGCGACCGGGAGTCGACCGCCGCAGCAGGTGAAGGGACAGGCTCGCGCTTGGCGATCATCTTGGACATGCGTTTACGAGACGGGACCGGCCCGCCGTAGAAGGGTTTCGACACAATAAGGAAGGCGAGGTTAAGACCCCGTTAACCATCGGAAATTGGGGCACTTTTTGCCCTGAACGGTGGAAACGGGCCCCAAATAAGAGAGGCCCCGGTCCTTGCGAACCGGGGCCTCAACGGAAGGGACAGTGCCGGGTTTCCGCCCCTACCGCTAGCTCAGCGCATGATCCCGAAAAGCTTGTCCTCGACCCCGATCGGGGATGGATACTGGTTTTCGGAAAATATCATGCGCAACGTAAATCGCGCTTACTGCACGGTCTCCCCATGCAGCGCGAGATCGAGACCTTCGCGCTCCACTTCGTCGGAGACGCGCAGGCCGATGATGGCGTCGATGATCTTGAGCAAGATCAGCGAGACAATCGCGTCGTACACGATCACGATGCAAATGCCTTTGACCTGGTTGATCATCTGCGCCGCGTTGCCTTCGATCAGGCCCGCGGTGCCGCCGTACTCGGCGATTGCGAAGACGCCGGTGAGCAATGCGCCGACGATTCCGCCGACGCCATGGACGCCGAAGCAGTCGAGCGCATCATCTTGGCCCAACATCCGCTTGAGGCCAGTGACGCCCCAGTAGCAGAACACGCCGGCAGCGATACCGATCACCATCGAACCGACAGGTCCGACATAACCCGAAGCAGGCGTGATGGCGACGAGGCCAGCGACTGCGCCCGAGCAGATGCCGATGACAGTGGGTTTGCCGCGGCAAATCCATTCAACGAGCATCCAGGTGAAGGCTGCAACTGCAGTTGCGATCTGGGTCACGGTCATCGCCATGCCCGCCTGCATGCCGGCGGTGACGGCGGAGCCGGCATTGAAGCCGAACCAGCCGACCCACAGCAGCGAGGCGCCGATGAAGGTGAGTACCATGTTGTGGCCAGGGCCAACGTCCTTACGCTTGCCGAGGCAGATCGCGCACATCAGGCCGGCAACGCCAGCGTTGATATGAACGACGGTGCCGCCAGCGAAGTCGAGAACCTTGAACATGGCGTCGTTGTTGCCGTTGGACATGAAGCCATCCGCACCCCAGACCCAATGTGCGATTGGCGAATAGACCAGAATCGCCCAGAGGCCTATGAACCAAAGCATTGCGGAGAACTTCATGCGTTCAGCGAAAGCGCCGGCAATCAGCGCCGGCGTGATGATGGCGAAAGTCATCTGGAAGCACATGTAGACGGTCTCAGGGATCGTCACTGCCAAGCCGTTCGGCGTGCCGATACCCGTCGAGATGTCGCTCAAGATGCCTTGCAGGAACACGCGACTAAACCCGCCGAGGAATGGCCCGCCGGTCGTAAATGACGTGCTGTAGGTGACGATCGCGTAAAGGATCGTGACCAGACAGGTGACGGCGAAGCTCGTCATCACGGTGTCGCCCACGTTCTTCTTACGCACCATACCGCCGTAGAACAGGCCAAGGCCTGGGATGGTCATCATCAGCACGAGCGCGACTGAGGTGAGCATCCAGGCAGTGTCGCCCGAGTTGGGCGTGCACTTCTCGAGAACTGCTTTCTTCGGATCTGGATCGTTTGCGCACGCCGGCGGCGGAGCAGCCGGGGCGGGCGGTGCGGCGGC
>JBATYN010000514.1:0-16640 GCA_049674125.1 Pseudolabrys sp.
AGTTGATACCAACCCGGGGGTCGCCGCCGAGTTCAAGCAAAGTCGAAATCGACTCCGTATGGGTGCTGCGCAGGTGAATAGGGTCGAAATCGAACGTCAGAAAATAAAGCAATGGTGAACCCAGAACCGCGACCGCCAACGTGCCGACGATTACGGGCACGCGGTACTCCTGAAGAAAACGGTCTACCGGTGCGAGTACTTGATAACCAATTTCATCTGGCTCACCTGGTGGATTGAGCACACTGATAAGCGCCGGCAATAGCGTGATACTTGTGACGTAAGCGATCAGCATTCCCGCGCCTGCGATTTGCCCTAGTTCGGAAACGCCGCGATAATCGGTGGGGAGGAACGACAAAAAGCCAGCCGCCACCGCGGCCGCCGCCAGCGTCAATGGTACGCCGATTTTTTCCGCGGCGTTGGTGAGAGCCGGACCAAGCTTTGGAATGTCGTGACGCTCAGCGCGGTACCGAACTGAAAACTGAATGGCGAAATCGACACCGAGGCCGACAAAGAGGACGGCGAACGCGACCGATATCATGTTGAGCGCGCCGACTATCATCAGGCCGAGCGCGGCGGTGATGGCTAATCCCACAAACAAATTGATGAATACCGCAGCAATAATGCGCGCGGATTTCAAAGCCAGCCACAAAATCGTCAGCACTATGATAATCGTGCCGATCGCGTTGACAAGCGCGCCATCCTGTACGGTTGCAAACTCTTCATCGGCGATCGGCACTGAGCCTGTGAGCCGTACCCGGGCCTGATATTTTTGTGCGAGTTGCAGATCGGATGCGGCTTGGCGAATGGCCTGACTCGCAGCTTCGCCGGGCTGGAGTGCAGCAAAATTTAGGACCGGGCGAACTTCAATAAGACGCCGTGTATCGTTGGTGCCAGGTTGCTGACCGTTCAACATGGCCTGCCACGAAAAGGAGGCGGGACGGCCTGCAAGCGCATCCTCTACGGTCGTAGCAGCCATCGACAATGGCCGGGACATGGCATCAAGCGTAACCATGCGGTTCTGGACGCCAATGAGGCCGAGCGAGAGAGCCCGCGTGAGTCCACGAAGGCTGCGATCGCCCGCAAGGGTGCCGATCAGCGGCGCCGCCTGGCCTAAGCCTTTCGTCGCATTCGCCACGTCTTCTGTGGATCGAAACAACAAGCCGTTGCGGGCGAAAAACTCGCTACCACCGATATCCTCGACCGCGCGGAATAACTGCGGCTGGGCCCTCAATCGTTCGGCCAATTCGTTACCGGCGCGCGACGCAAATTCCGCGATTGGAGCGTCGACGACGACCAACATCGAGCCGAAATGACCCGGAAATGCTTTTTCCAAATCGGCCTCGCGCTTGCGCCAATCGAGGTCGGGCGAAATAAGCTTGTTGATATCTGTGGTTATAGCGAAATGTTTGGCCGAATAAACAGTAGCGACAGCTGCGCCAATCAGAGCTAAAGCAATGATCGGCCAAGGGAATCTGGTACAAAATCGAACGACGGCGGTAACGACAGACGCTAGCATAACTGGTACCGCCTTCTTAGGTAGGTTAAGTGGTCGCCAAATACCCTCTCACGCAATAGTATTTGCGTGGAACTTTTGTAAGTGTCCTTGATTGACGCTAACTGAGAGACTTCATGACGGTGTCGGCAAAGCTCATATGGGACGACAGAAATTTTTCCGTGAGGTTTTGCCAAGGGCACAAGCACCTCCGATTGAGTGGGGAAGGTGATTAAATCATGACGGCGCCAAACGATAGTTTCCCAACAAATTCCAGCACCACTGTTCTCGATTCGATCAAAAACCCTGCAGATCTGCGACGTATCAATGCGCAGCACCTGCAGCAGGTTGCCAACGAATTGCGCGCTGAAACCATCAATGCGGTCGCTGTCACCGGTGGCCACCTGGGCGCAAGCCTTGGCGTCATCGAACTGACGGTCGCATTGCATTACGTCTTTGACACGCCGAATGACAAATTAATTTGGGACGTGGGGCATCAAGCCTACCCACATAAAATTTTGACTGGCCGCCGGGACCGAATCAGGACGTTGCGGACCGGCGGAGGCTTGTCCGGTTTCACTAAACGGTCGGAAAGCGAATACGACTGCTTTGGAGCGGCACATTCCTCAACATCCATATCGGCCGGTCTGGGCATGGCGGTCGCGCGCGACCTCGCCGGACAGAATCATAACGTCATTTGCGTGATCGGCGACGGCGCGATCTCTGCCGGGATGGCCTATGAAGCCATGAATAATGCTGGCGCAATGAACCGGCGCCTGATTGTGATTCTGAATGACAATGAGATGTCGATCGCACCCCCGGTGGGTGCCATGTCGAATTACCTCACCCGATTGCTCTCGAGCCCTACGTTCATGTCCCTACGAGGTCTCGGCAAACAGGTCGTCGATCATTTGCCGCAATTCTTCAAGGAAAAGGCTTCTCTCGCCGAAGAACTGGCGCGCGGCTTTGTCACAGGCGGCACCTTGTTTGAGGAGCTCGGCTTTTACTACGTCGGAATCGTCGATGGCCACGATCTCGAGCAGCTCCTGCCCGTTCTGGAAAATGTTCGCGATGCGGACAACGGCCCGTTCCTCGTGCACGTGCGCACACAGAAAGGCAAAGGCTACGCACCGGCTGAAGCCTCAAAAGACAGATATCATGGCGTCGTCAAATTCGACGTGCCAACTGGAAAACAGCACAAAACCGCCTCGAACACCCCGTCCTATACCAAAGTGTTCGGCGAGAGCCTGGTGAAGGAAGCGAAGAAAGACGACAAGATTGTCGCGATTACCGCCGCGATGCCGGGCGGCACCGGCGTCGACATTTTTGCAAAATCGTTCCCAGATCGTTCCTTCGATGTTGGCATTGCCGAGCAGCATGGGGTCACCTTCGCTGCCGGTCTGGCAACGCAAGGCTACAAGCCCTTTGTCGCGATCTATTCAACCTTCCTGCAACGCGCGTACGACCAGGTCGTGCACGACGTGGCGATCCAAAAGCTGCCCGTCCGCTTTATCCTCGACCGTGCCGGGCTGGTCGGCGCCGACGGTCCAACCCACGCCGGGTCCTTTGACCTTGCTTATCTGGGCTGTTTGCCCGGGTTTGTAATTATGGCCGCGGCCGATGAGGCTGAGCTCATTCACATGGTGGCCACAGCCGCTGCGATCGACGACTGCCCTTCGGCCATACGCTACCCGCGCGGCGATGGCGTAGGCGTCACAATGCCGGAAGTTGGCGTGCCACTCGAAATCGGCAAAGGCCGCATCATCTCACAAGGTAATACTGTCGCCCTCCTCTCGCTGGGCACCCGGCTTGCCGAATGCACCAAGGCGGCAGAAACACTCGCCGCCCACGGCATTTCGACCACCGTCGCGGATGCACGTTTTGCCAAGCCGCTCGATCGCGAACTCATCCTGCGGCTGGCGCGCGAACATGAACTGCTCATCACGATCGAGGAAGGCGCCATCGGTGGCTTCGGCTCGCAAGTGATGCAATTGCTCAGCGATGCGGGTGCGCTTGAACGGACCGGATTCAAGGTCCGCAACATGATGCTACCGGACATCTTTATCGATCACGATAGCCCGCCGGCGATGTATGCCAAAGCCGGGCTCGACGCGAATGGCATCGTCAACAAAGTCTTCGGTGTTTTTGGAGCGCGTCACGCACCAGAATTACAGCCCGCCGAAATCGAGTTTCTCGCAGAGCGTGCGCGAAACCGCCGGCAAGCAAAATCGATGAACGGGCGCTCCAAGGGGACAGCAGGATGAAGGTTATTCTGGCGAAACCGCGCGGTTTCTGCGCCGGTGTCGTGCGCGCTATCGAAATCGTAGAACGCGCGCTCGATAAATACGGCCCGCCGGTCTACGTTCGGCACGAAATCGTCCACAACAAATGGGTGGTCGACGCTCTTAAGGCTCGCGGCGCGCGTTTCGTCGAAGAGCTTTCTGAAGTCCCGCCCGACGCAATTACGATCTTCAGCGCGCATGGCGTAGCCAAGAAGGTCCAGGAGGAGGCCACCGAGCGTGGTCTGCGTGTTCTCAACGCAACCTGCCCGCTGGTGTCGAAGGTGCACGCCCAGGGTCGCCACTACCTGCGCAACGGCCGCACGGTGATACTGATCGGCCACGCGGGCCACCCCGAAGTGGAAGGCACGCTGGGGCAAATTCCCGGACCCGTGCTCCTTATCCAGACCGAAGCCGATGTAAACGGGCTCGACCTGCCTGATGACACGCCGATCGCATACGTGACGCAGACCACGCTCAGCGTTGACGACACCAAAGGGATCATCGCAGCGTTGTTCCGCCGCTTCAAAGACGTGGTCGGACCGGGGACGCAGGACATCTGTTACGCGACACAGAACCGCCAAACTGCCCTGCTTGAGCTAACTAAGCTGGTAGATGTGATTTTCGTTGTTGGCGCCAAAAACAGCTCAAACTCAAATCGCCTGCGCGAAATCGGCGTGGAAGCTGGCGTTCCTACCCACTTAATCGCCAATGGCAGTGAAATTAAATCAGAGTGGTTGCACAACGTCGAGGTTGTTGGCATTACGGCGGGCGCCTCGGCGCCGGAAGTCATGGTACGCGACGTCATCAATGCGTTGCGTGCGGTCGAGCCGGTGGAGGTCTTCACCCTGCCCGGCCAGGATGAACACATTGAATTCAGGGTACCGGTCGAATTACTCGACGTGACCGGCGCCCAGCAAATTAGCAAGGATAACGATCTTGGGCATTCCTCTCCTTCAGAAGCTGTTTGTCGGTAGCTACGTCGTCCGTCAGCGCCTGACCGGTCGCAAGCGCTATCCGCTTGTGCTCATGCTTGAACCATTGTTCCGGTGCAATCTCGCTTGCGCGGGCTGCGGCAAAATCGATTACCCGGATCAGATCCTGCACCAAAATATGTCGGTAAAGGACGCCCTGCACGCGGTCGATGAGTGCGGCGCGCCGGTCGTGTCGATTGCGGGCGGTGAACCATTGCTGCACAAAGAGCTGCCGGAAATCGTTCGCGGCATCGTCGCGCGGAAAAAATTCGTCTACCTTTGCACCAATGCACTGCTGATGGACAAGAAATTGTCTCAGTACGAGCCGAGCACCTTTTTCACCTGGTCCGTACATCTCGACGGCGATAAGGAAATGCACGACCATTCGGTCTGTCAGCCGGGCACATACGACCGCGCGGTGACGGCGATCAAGCACGCCAAAGAACGCGGCTTCCGCGTCAACATCAATTGCACCTTGTTCAACACCGCGCAGGCCGAGCGCGTTGCTAAGTTCTTTGACGACGCTATGGAGCTGGGCATCGACGGCATCACGGTTTCGCCCGGTTACGCTTATGAGCGCGCACCCGATCAACAGCACTTCCTCAATCGCGGCAAGACGAAGCAGCTGTTTCGCGATGTGTTCAAACGCGGACCGAGCAAGGGCAAATGGTCCTTCAGCCAATCCAGCATGTTTCTTGACTTCCTCGCCGGCAACCAGAGCTACCACTGCACGCCATGGGGCAATCCAACACGCACCATCTTTGGTTGGCAAAAGCCCTGCTATCTGCTCGGAGAAGGCTACGCACCGACATTCGACGAGCTGATGAATGGAACCGACTGGGACGCTTATGGCACCGGCAATTACGAGAAATGCGCTGACTGCATGGTGCATTCCGGCTACGAAGCATCCGCGGTTCAAGATGCGGTCGCCCACCCGCTTAAGGCCCTGGGCGTAAGCCTCCGGGGTGTCCGAACCCAAGGCGAAATGACCCCTGAGATCTCGCTCGATCACCAGAGGCCCGCGCAATTCGTGTTTTCAAAACACGTCGAGCAGAAACTGGAAGAAATTCGGCAGACGAAGGAAAAGGCCGAATTGGTCGGGACACCCTGACGGAATATACTTGGGCTCGGCTGGAGCTCGATGGAACTTTCGGCCTGAATAACCAGTTATGTACGCAGCCACCGGTCTGCCGGCGGCAACGGCCATCAGGATTCGGCCATGCGCGCACGCACCACCCTTCTTCTCGCAGCGCTGAGCGTAACGGTTCCGTTCCAGGACACCGCCAGTGCACAGTTATCTCCACAAGGCCTGATCGGCGGAATAACGCACCCTCTTCGCCAGATGCTTGGCCACCTTGGGCACTTTCCCCGCAGCAACCGCCATCGTGGTGCCGTCGCTGAACCACGGACAGCGGCCGCCGATTCGACAAATGAGACCTCGCCTGTTGCTGGTCCCCGGCTTGGCTGGGTCGGCCCGCCCGCTTGGCCGACTGCCTTTGAAGATGTGGTTGGCTTTACTTTTTGGGCGGACGACTACGCACAACGGCTGCACGGCCGCGGTTTCGATGTGATCGCCGACACCATAGGCGGACATTTTGACTTGCCGCGCACGGGCGCTCGTTCAGCCACCACAGGCACTGCAGCCAACGACGCGAACGCCGCCACAGATCGTTGCGGCGATGCATCGAGCATGCAGGCTAATTGGCCAGCCGCTCGCGTTGAGCAAATGTTGCAATTGTCAGATGCCCAGCATGAGGCACTTGAGAAATTGCAAGCCGCGGCGACTCAATCGGTAAAAAGCATTCGAATGGACTGTCGCGATCCAGGCCCACAGGCGCCTCCCGACCGGTTGAGAGCATTGGTCCAAACGCTCTGGGTTGTGCGCGATGCTGGTATATCTATGCGGGCGCCGCTCAAGACTTTTAATGACACCCTGACAAGCACGCAGAAGACTAGTTTCGGCGAGCACCAGCCGCGAAATAGCGTACCGCCCGACGCGCGGGCGGCCAACGGTGAAACAAACAAGCTCTACCAGGCCTGCGCGATGCAAAATGCCGAACGGGCAGAACGCCTGGTGAAAGAAATTGAATTGAGGGTCCGTCCAAAGAAGGATCAAGCTGAAAGCTTCGAAAATTTCCACAAGGTATCGGCGGACATGGCGAAGCTTCTGATTGCATCATGCGCTCAGCCGGTTCCTGCCGATCCGATGGCGCGACTTGATAGCGCCGACGACCAGCTTACGGCCATGAACTACGCGGCAACAACGGTGCAAATTGCCTTCGACGATTTTTACGGCAAGCTCGATAACGAACAAAAAGCGCGCTTTGATTCATTAAACCGCTGATGATCACATACCAAATGATACGCGGGAGGTAGTGCTCGCTTTCAAATTGCGATAGCGCGCAAGCGCCCATAGCGGAAAGAATTTTCGATACCCGTGATAACGCAAATAGAACACGCGCGGAAATCCAGTCGCGGTGTACCGCTCTTCAGCCCAAAATCCGGTTTCTGTTTGCGTTTTTGAAAGATACTCCACACCACGCGCCACGGCCGGGTGGTTTATTTCTCCGCAAGCCATGAGGCCAAGCATAGCCCACGCCGTCTGGGACGCCGTACTGGCTGCCGGTTCGTGTCCGCGATAGTCGAGCTTGTAACTCGTACCATCTTCGCCCCAGCCGCCATCCGAATTCTGTATGGAAACAAGCCAATTTACGGCTTTGCGCATTTCAGGCGAGCCGTGATCGATACCGCAAGCATTGAGCGCGCACAGAGACGACCAGGTTCCATAGATATAATTGAGGCCCCAGCGCCCAAACCAGCTTCCGTCCGCGGTTTGCGTGCGTTTGAGATATTCGACACCACGTAAAAGAGATTCGCTTTGATCCAGGGTCTCGCCGAGTTGCGCCAGCATCGAAACGCAGCGCGCCGTCACGTCTTCTGTGGGCGGATCGATGAGAGCGCCATGATCTGCGAAGGGGATATTGTTGAGATAGTCATAAACATTGTCGACATCGAATGCAGCCCATCCACCGTTGTGGCTCTGCAAACCCTTCACCCATTCGGCGCCACGTTCAATGGCATGATCATAGCGGCTACCGGCGCCTTCCCGGCGCGCCCGTTCCATCGCCATGACAACCACTGCAGTGTCATCGAGGTCGGGATAGTGCGGGTTCGCATATTGAAAAGCCCATCCGCCTGGCCGTACATGCGGCCGCCGCGTTGCCCAGTCACCGACGGTGTCAAACACTTGCAGCGGCAACAGCCAATCGAGCCCACGACAGGCGCTGGCACTCGCGTCTTTTTTTCCAAGTTCCAACAATGCATGGCAGGCGAGCGCCGTATCCCACACGGGTGATACGCAGGGCTGGCAATAAGCTTCGCCTTTCCCGACAACCAACAATTTTTCGATAGATCCGCGCGCGATCGCAGCGTTTTTTTTATCGCCAAGAACATCGTACATCATCGTGGCATTGGCCATCGCCGGAAAAATGGCGCCAAGCCCATCCTCGCCGTTGAGCCGCTCGGTGACGAAAGCCACAGCCCGATCGATGGCGCGCCGGCGTACGCTGGCCGGCATCAGCTTAACGCCAGGCCGGAGCACAATGTCGAGGCCGCGGAACAGCGCAAACCATACCCAGCGCTGATGCGGCGCCTTCGCAGCAGGGCCGATCGATTCCGGCGGCTCGATGAATAGCTCATCAATCTTCACACCAAGCTGGTTTTTTGCGGTCGGCCGCAAGGCCTGCAGAACCAGTAGCGGCACGAGCACGGTGCGCGCCCAGTAAGATACCTTCGACAGGTGGAACGGAAGCCACCGTGGCAGCAAGGTGATTTCGACCGGCATTTCGGGGACGCTACGCCACTGCAAAACCTCGTAGAGTGACAGAAGCACGCGCGTAAATACGTTGCAGTGGACAGCGCCGCCACGCGATAAAATCGCCTCGCGTGCGCGTGACATGTGCGTAGCGTCCGGACGATCCCCGATCATCTTGAGCGCGAAATAGGCTTTCACGCTTGCGCTCATGTCGAAATTGCCATCGTGAAATAAGGGCCAACCCCCATGTCCGCCCTGAATGCGTCGGAGATAGACGGAAATTTTTTGCTCAAGCGCCTTGTCGATCAGCTCGCCGCGGTAGTGACGCAACAACACATATTCGGCGGGAATCGTCGCATCAGCCTCGAGCTCAAAGACCCAATGCCCATTGCCTTGTTGGCATTCAAGGAGAGCCTGTGCCGCGCTATCGGCCGCGCGGCTGATCAGCTGTGGAGAAGAACGCGATTCGTCTAAAAGCGTCATGCGGCTGCCATGAGTTGCTGGCGCACGAGATCGGCGGCCCGATAACCGGAGCGAACCGCACTTTCGATCGTTGCCGGCAGACCGGTTGCGGTCCAGTCGCCGGCGAGAAATAGGTTAGCCCAATTCGTTTCCGCTGCAGGACGCAGCGCATTTTGTTCTGGTGTGGCAGCAAATGTGGCGCGCCTTTCGCGAACGATCTGCCATGGCGGCAGAGCCTCAGGCAGCCCCGCGACCTTTGCGACCTCGCGCCAAATGAGCTGGGCCAGCTCCGCACGCGGAATGTTAAACCATTCGTCGCCGCTGCTGATCGTCACGGAAATCCGGCCCGGCATCGCGAAAATCCACTCGCAGGTCCCATTGATGACCCCCAGCATTGGCGGCAATTTTGCCGGTGGATCGATGCGGAAATGGGCATTCACAATTCCCCGAAACATCGAAGGCGCCACGAGGTCAGGCAGCAGGTTTGCTGCCACATAAGGCGGTACCGCGAGGATGACGGCATCGTTTTCGCCAAGATCAATGCTCTGCTTCGCAAATTGAGCTTGCGACACGCGACCATTCGCAAAGCGTAACGCTGTCAGCTCATCCTGAAATGCAATTGAAACGCCGTGGCTCTGCAGATGGGAAATCGCCGGTTCGACAAACACTGTTCCTAATCCGTCACGAGCTAGCAAAGGGCGGCAGGCCTGGCCGCCGAGAGCAAGCGTTTCTCGGACAAGCACACCGGCCAGCTTGGCCGAGCCGTCACGTGGCGCGATATTCAGCGCAGCGAGCAACAGAGGCTCGAGGAAGCGTTTATAGATAGGACCCGAGCAATTGATGACTTTGCCGATTGGCTTGTCTGTCGACGTCCAGGCGAGACGAGCGAGCGGCAAGTAATCGACGACATTGGTTTGTGGCACCCGGCGGTCTTTGTCGAAGACCCACCATGGAAACCTGCTGTCACCGAAGTGTAGAGTCCATCGCTCGCCGCTTGGAAGGTCAATAAAGGTAAACTCCGCCTCCGCTGGTCCGTGCAGACCTGAAACGGAACCGATTGTTTGCGCGTATGACAGCGCGGCATGATTTCCTGACAACAGCAAATGCGTGCCGTTGTCGATCACCATGTCCGTACTCTGATCGTAATATGAGCGGCATCGCCCGCCAGCTTGCGCAGTCGCTTCGTGCACGACAACTGCGCGATGCGATCCGGCCAGGCGTATGGCTGCGGAAAGGCCCGCCAAACCCGCTCCAATGATGTGTACGGTGCCGGCTTTAGACGAGGACATGCCGTAAAACGACCCATAACAAACGGGATTTGGTCATACGGACGCGAGTACGCGGCCGTGACCAGCCGCGCGATACCATGTCTTCAAGCATCTGGCGATACACCGCACCCATAATTTTCGGCGCACGCACAACCTTGCGCGGAGAGCGGGACATGATCTCGCTGGCCTTAGCAAAATGCCCGCGTGCCCGCTCGACAATGAAAGCACACGCAGTGCCAATGTTAGGATTTAACACAACTGTCGCCGGATCGCTGGATTCGATTTTGGCGAGGGCCAAAGCCTCTTGCGGCAAATACAGGCGTCCAATGGCGGCATCTTCGTCGATATCGCGTAAAATATTCGTGAGCTGCAGAGCGCGGCCAAGATGATGCGCGAGCGCCTTCCCGTCCGTATCATTCATGCCGAAAACATGCACGCTCAAGCGACCGACCGCGCACGCGACGCGGTCGCAGTAGAGCTCAAGCTCCTTGACACTAGGACTCTGAATATCTGCTTTGGCATCCATTTCGACGCCATCGATGACCGCAAGGAAATCGTCTTTGCGCAGGTCGTAGCGGGAAATTGCATCAGCAAGGCGTTCATGCCCAGGCGGGATGCGCCCAGAATAGAGCGCCTCAATGTCCTGCCGCCACACTGACAACTCCGCCAGCCGCTTCCCGCGCGGCGCATCGTTGTCGGCGATATCATCAACGGCACGGCAGAACGAATAGATCTCAAACATCGCCTCTCTTTGATCCCGCTTCAGGATACGCATCGCGAGATAGAAAGAGCTGCTGTTTGCGCGCGTGGCCGCTTCCGATACCCCGCTCATCAAATGAGGATCTTGAACGTTCATGGCGTTTGGTACCGATGCGCGGGCACCACCGTTCGGGCCACCCGGCTCAGGAGGGCCTTCGTACCACCGCTTGCGGCCGTTGCCACCGCTTCGGCCCTGGTGAGATGAACGCGTTCGCTCAGTGGATCGCGAACGTTTAAAATCGCCAGCAAACGGCTCGCCAACGATTGGATAACTGAGATTTCAAGGCTCAATCGTGTGTCGCCCACGCTCGGTGCAAGTCCACGGCTTTCTTGTAACAAAGCTCCAGTGCGCACCACCAGCCCCTGGATACACCGCCTGAGGGCGTGGCCCGCTCGCACATCGTCGAGCACTTCGACACCAATCCCCTGCGCAGACAGCGCATCCAGCGGAATGTAAACACGGTCGAGTTGGCGGTAGTCGGTCGCGCAATCCTGCAAGTGGTTGATAATCTGCAATGCCGCGCAAAGAGCATCAGAAGCAGGCCACGTGTCCTTCGACTCACCATGCACATCAAGCACGAACCGGCCGACGGGCATTGCCGAACGCGAGCAATAGTCGATCAAATCATCCCAATCGGTGTAGCGAAGCTTTGTAGCATCTTGTCGAAACGCGCTGAGCAAATCCTGCGCATGACGCGGAGAAAGCCCGCCCTTGAGCAAGGTCTCACGCAACGTAACTCCCACCGGTTCTTCGTCATTTTCGCCAAGCAAGGTCGCTTCAAGACGGTCGAGCCGGTTGATTTTTTCGGCGCTGGGCAGCGCAGCGTGATCCGCGATGTCGTCAGCCACGCGGACAAATTCATAAAACGCTAGAATGGCGGCCCGGTACTGCGGCTTGATCAGCCAAGACGCGACTGGAAAATTCTCGTCGCCTGAGCCCTTGCCAGACCGAAGTTCAGCGCTGGAAATCATTGCAAACTTGGTGCGTCAATATGGACGCGCCCCTTCCATTGGCCCCCTCGCCGCCGCAGAAACTGATAGGCCGAATTAAGTGTGTAATAAAGATAAAGCAATGCAACTCCTGGAAGCGCAACGCTCCAAAGCCGCGATACCCGGTAGAACCGCAATGTTGGTATGAACGACACGGCCATCATCAGCCAGGTCAGTAAACCCAAATAGCGCGGCAGACCTGTAGCAAAAAGGGCAAGCAGTGGTGGATCGATAAAGGTAATCGTCATTCCGACAACCGTGGCGGCGAGCAGCAACGGTGAATAACGAAGCTGAGCATAAGCGGACCGCGAAATCATCTGCCGGACATCCGATAAGGTGTCATAAGGACGGATGCTGTGACTCCGTTCCGTCAGCCCGAGCCAAATCGGACCGATCTTCTTCAATTTTGCAGCCAACGAGCAGTCATCAATCAAGGCGCCGCGAATGCTTGCAACGCCGCCAGCAGCTGCGAGAGCATCCGTACGTATCAGCATACAGCCGCCCGCTGCCGCCGCCGTGTTCGACTCAGGCCGGCAGACCCACGGGAATGGATACAGCATTTGGAAAAAATAGATAAAAGCTGGAACGTGACTCCGTTCGGCGCGGCTCTCGCACCGCAGCTTTGCCATGAATGATGTGAGAACATATCGGCCAGCTAGCGCCCGATCCACCAACCAACCAAGCGTATCGGGTGCGTGCACGATATCGGCATCGGTGAGCAGCACATAGTCTGGGTGCGATAATTCGGCGGCAGCGATCCCTTGACTGAGTGCCCAAAGCTTTCCGGTCCATCCGTCGGAAATTCCTTCGCTCCTGAGCACCGTCAGTCGCCCGTCGGCGACCGCAGCCCCTGCACGGGTGGCAATTCCTGCGGTCTGATCGGTGCTATCGTCGTCTACAACGATCACATAAAATGGCCCCGGATAATGCTGCTGCAAGAGTGACTGCACACTTGATGCGATGACCTCGGATTCGTTGCGCGCAGGTACGACAGCCACAACAGCTGGCCAGTGGTCCCTCCGGTCGACAAAGCCGGCGGTGTCTTTGACCGGGTTCAGCCAAAACCTGCCGCGGCCGGCAAGCAGGTAAATCCACAAGGCCACGCCGACAATTGCCAACACATCGATCATCAATGGAATAGTTTCCAATTGCATTGAGCACAGATCTTCAACATTTTGGGCGAAATTTGGTTCTCTTTATTCCTTCACCAGGGCGCCGGGCAATCTTAGCGCTATCGCCCTCAACAATCCAAAAATTCTCGTGGCGCTGGCAGCTCCGGTATTGAGTGCGCAAATATTCAGACAGTCCAGCACACTGGTCATCAGCAATAAACGTCACTAGTCTGCGCCGCAATAACAACACGGGTCTATAATCATGTTGCCTACTTCAAGCGATGTCGTCGTCGTCGGTGCAGGGAACGCGGCGTTTTGTGCCGCGCATGCCGCGGCCGAACACGGTGTGTCTGTGCTTGTTCTCGAACGAGCACCCGAGATGGAATCCGGCGGCAACAGCCGCTTCACGGCGGGAGCCTTCCGTTGCGTGTATGACGGCGTCGAAGACTTGCGCGTCCTGATGCCGGATTTGAGCGACGAAGAAGTCGCAAATACCGACTTCGGCACGTATACCCAGGATAAATTCTTCGACGACATGGGGCGCGTCACGGAATATCGGACAGACCCTGACCTGTGTGAGCTTCTCGTCACGCGTAGCAAAGACACGATGCGCTGGATGCAGAAAAAAGGTATTCGTTTCATCCCAATCTATGGCCGACAAGCATACAAGATCGACGGTAAGTTTAAATTCTGGGGCGGACTCACGGTCGAGGCATGGGGCGGTGGCCCCGGCCTCGTCGAAGCGCACACAAAAATCGCAACAAAAAATGACGTTACTGTTGCTTACAACACACGCGCACTCTCTTTGATCGCCGACGATGACGGCGTGCACGGCGTGCGCGTGAAGCACGACGGAAAAACGGTCGAAGTTAAAGCGAGATGCGTTGTGCTCGCCGCCGGCGGCTTCCAAGCCAATACCGAAATGCGAACACGCTATCTGGGGCCCACATGGGAGCTCGCGAAAATCCGTGGGACGCGGTTCAACACCGGTGATGCGATTCGCATGGCGCTCGATATTGGTGCCATGCCGACCGGTAACTGGTCGGGTTGTCATGCGGTCGGCTGGGACCGCAACGCACCGGAGTTTGGCGACCTCGCAGTCGGCGATAACTTCCAGAAACATTCGTTCCCGTGGGGCATTATGGTCAATGCAGACGGCGATCGCTTTGTAGACGAAGGCGCCGATTTCAGAAATTACACCTATGCGAAATACGGCCGTGTGATTCTGATGCAACCAGGCCAGTTCGCATGGCAGATTTTTGACAAGAAGATTATTCCGATGCTGCGCGACGAGTATCGAATTAAGCAGGTGACAAAGGTCCGCGCCGACACTCTGGAAGAGCTGGTGAAAAAGCTCGACGACGTAAATCCGGAACGCGCACTGGCAACAATCAAGACGTACAATAAAGCAGTGCGCACCGACATTAAGTTCGACCCCAACGTCAAGGATGGTCGGCGTACGGAGGGTCTGGCTATCAACAAATCGAACTGGGCTAACACTGTCGACGAGCCGCCGTTTGAGGCCTACGCCGTAACCTGCGGTATCACTTTTACGTTTGGTGGGCTGAAAATCGATACGTTGGGTCGGGTTATCGATACCGACGGCCAGGTCATCGCCGGGTTGCACGCCGCGGGCGAATTGGTCGGTGGCCTGTTCTATTTCAACTATCCCGGCGGAACAGGACTAATGGCGGGCTCGGTATTCGGCAAGATTGCAGGAACAACAGCGGGTCAGCGCGCTGCACAAATGCCAACCTAGCCCCACTCCGACTTGCGGCGCTATTGGTCCAAGCCGTTGCCGAGCGGCCTCACGGAGGTAACGCAGAATATTTTTCGCCGCAGCGGCTATTTCTACCGCGTCTTCGCTGCACGTTCCCGCAGGCGATAAAACTGAATTGCCGCGCGGGCTGTTTCCGGACGTAGCCGCTTGTATCGATCAAGATACTCGCTGGATTCGCTGCTCAAATGGTGGCCAGCATTGCTTTGCACTGTAAGAAGTGCGTGAGCCGATTTCCACGAAAAATTCATTGCCTTCGCCAAGACCAAAATTTGATCGACAGTATAGTGCACCAACGCCCGCTCTATCGCTCCAATAGGCAGGTCGGTCAGCAAAGACAACGCGACGGCCGTTTCGTCAAATTGCCCCAATAGGGCGAAGTTAAAAACCTGAGTTTCGGTCAGGTCGCCATTCTTGTGCAACTGCTCGATATGAGCGCGCGCAGTAGCAAAAGTCGATGAATGGTCGCGCAATTGGGTTTGAATTTGGTCCGCCGCTTGCTTAATCATTTCGCGGACCAGTTCGGCCTTGCTGCGGTCCACAGTTTCGAATTTGAGCCGTACGGTTTCCGAAGCCGTTTCAAATAGGGTCAACAAATAGTCGCGCGGGATTTCCGGCCGCGCCCAGACCAACAATGCAAGTTCGCTGTCGTTCTCAGATCGTGTAACCAGCTTGGAAAAGCCGAAGTCAGAAAAACGCGCACCAACGTTCGCGGCCGTACTGATAACAACCTTTTGATTCCCTCGCTCAACGAGAACGTCAGTGACGTCCTCACTCAAACGATTGCGTTGAGATATTGCAAGCAGATGCTCCTGCCCCTTCGTTTTCGCTCCGACAATCAATGTTTCGTCATCAAGGCACTCGGCACGAGTAAGCAACGGACCAGCGACGTCGATTGAATCATCGAGTGCGAGTGCGCGGCTTACCACCGGCGGCGCAATTGCAACTCGCGAAAGCCTTTCGCCGAATGTGACCCTCGCCGAATGATCTATTTCGTTCACCAATCGGCCCATGACATCGTCAAAAAGCGACATTTGCTCAGTATCAAAATGATCGGAGCCGGTGACAAACAGGTCCGTTATTCGCCGCAAAATTTCAGCGCGCGAACTAATATTCCTCTGCGAGATCGCCGTTTCGAGTTCTTCTATTAACGAACGGTGTGAGACCACAGCCTTTAGATCAAGGGCCACTCGGTTCCGTCGATCTTCGGCGACGTCGGATTGAGATGTGAGGCTACGCGGCATCTTCAATCTCAGGAATGCTATAGGTGGTGCCGAAATCTATTTGGTCCGACGGGCAAGGAGCCTGGAAGAGATAGCCTTGCAGTGACGTCACACCAGCCAAACGCAAAAGCCGATATTGTTCGGCAGTTTCAACGCCTTCGGCCGTAGTCGCGATATCGAGACTTCGCGCCAGCGTCAGGGTGGCGGCGATAATCGCAGCGCATTCCGTGCGCTTGGTCAGATTCTGGGTAAATGATTTGTCGACTTTGATCTTGTCGAACGGGAACATCATCAGCTGGCTCAGGGAAGAATATCCGGTACCGAAATCATCAAGCGCCACAGCAATACCGAGATTTTTGAATTGGCGTAAAATTGGCAAACATTCGGTCGCCGATTCTATAAGCGCGGTTTCGGTGATCTCAAGCTCCAGGCGTTCGGGAGGCAATCCGGATTCGGCAAGAGCACAGACGACAATATCGACCAAATTGTT
>JBATYN010000515.1:0-7254 GCA_049674125.1 Pseudolabrys sp.
CATTGGAATGATAAAAGAAGGCGCGGTCGCCTTTCTGCATCTTCATCAGGTTCAGCTTGGCCTGATGGTTGCGCACGCCGGACCACGTTTCGCCTTTGGCTCCCTTGCCGACCTGTTGCTGCCACGACCAGGAAGCAGGTTCTGATTTCATCAACCAATAAGCCATTTGCTATTCCGATTTGAGCGGTCGCGTCAGCAACGATTCGATCGCATCATCCACGTTGATCTTTCCTGACAGCACGGCGGCAACAGCCGAACATATCGGCATCTCCACATTTTTCGTACGCGCCATTTCCAGCAGGACCGGAGCCGTGAAGACCCCTTCGGCCAGCTTGCCATGCGAGGCGGTACTCGGTTTCTCACCTTTGCCCAACGCAACGCCGCACGAGAAGTTGCGCGACTGCGGGGTGGAACACGTGAGGATCAGATCGCCGAGGCCGGACAGGCCCATCATTGTTTCCGTCTTTGCGCCATAGGCCTTGCCGAACCGCACTAGCTCGGCGAAGCCGCGCGTGGTGAGCGCCGCTGACGCGCTGGCGCCGAGACCCCGCCCGGTGACGATGCCAGCCGCGATAGCGAGAACGTTTTTAGTAGCGCCGCCGAGTTCAACGCCGCGCACATCGGTCGAATGATAGGGACGAAATGTCCCTGCATTGATCGCTTGTGCCAAGGCTTCTGCGACAGCGGCGTCAGCCGCCGCAATGGTGACGGCCGTCGGCAGCCCGCGGGCAACATCGGCGGCGAAGCTTGGTCCGGACAAGATTGCGGGCATCGAATTCGGGGCACACTCAGCGATGATCTCGGTCATAAATTTGTGAGTGCCGTGCTCTATGCCCTTGGCACACGCAACCAGCGGGGCGCGTCCGACGTTCGATTTTGCCAGGGACATGACCACCGAACGCATCGCCTGCGCCGGCACGACAATGAGAATTGCATCGCTATCCGATGCGGCACCAAGATCACGTGCGACCTTGATCTTATCGTGAAGGCGGACACCCGGCAGGAATTGACTTTCCCGTTTCTGATCGAGGCTAGCCGCGTTACCGGGCTCGTACTCCCACAACACGACGTCGCGTCCGGCACGCGCACTGGTAATCGCGAGAGCCGTTCCCCAGGCGCCGCCACCAAGCACCGCAATCCGTTGAATGGTCATGCCCCTTGCTTGTCCGTTCCGCTCACTTATACGCCGCGGTCCGCCGCCGTGCTCCCTCTGCGGCAGCAATCTCGTCGAGCGGCCAGCGTGCGCGCGGCGCCGCATCAAGTGAATCGGTAAGCCCGAGTGCCAGTCTCTCGCAGCCGGCCCAGGCAATCATTGCGCCGTTGTCGGTGCACAGCTCGAGTGGTGGCGCTATCAGCGTGGTGCCGACTTCGAATGCAAGACGGTTGAGCACCTTGCGGATCGCCAGGTTTGCCGCAACGCCGCCGGCGGCAACCAGCGCGGTCGGCGCACCGAAGCGGGCGCGGAATAGCTGCAAACCTGCCTTGAGCCGATCGTACACAACATCGACAATCGCCTGTTGGAAGCCGGCACAAAGATCCGCGACATCCTGATCGCTGAGTGGCGCGATTTTCTCCGCTTCCAGCCGCAACGCGGTTTTGAGACCGGACAGCGAGAAATCGGGATCCTTGCGTCCGTGCATCGGCCGCGGCAGTGTGAATCGCGTTGCGTCTCCGCCCGCCGCTTCCCTTTCGACTTGCGGTCCGCCGGGATAGCCGAGGCCGAGCAATTTTGCGGTCTTGTCGAAGGCTTCGCCGATGGCATCGTCCTGTGTGGTGCCGAGCCGCACATAGTCTCCGACACCGCGCACGGCCACAATCTGCGTATGGCCGCCGGACGCAAGGAAGAGACAATAAGGAAACGGAATGTTGTCCGTCAGCCGCGCCGTCAGTGCGTGCGCCTCAAGATGATTGACCGCGATCAACGGCTTGTTTGTCACGAGCGCGATCGCCTTGGCGGTTGTCAGGCCAACGATCACGCCGCCGATGAGCCCCGGTCCGGCCGCTGCGGCAATGCCGTCAAGCGCATCATATTTGCAGCCGGCCTGCGCCATTGCCTTGGCAATGATTGTATCAAGGACTTCCACATGGGCACGAGCGGCAATTTCTGGTACCACGCCGCCGTAGGCCGCATGCTCGCTCACTTGCGAAAGAACGATATCGGAAAGAATCCCCCCACGGCCATCCTCGAAACGCTCGACCACCGCTGCCGCGGTCTCGTCGCAGGTTGTCTCGATGCCGAGGACGATCATGGTTCCTCATCTAATGCCGAGGCCCACACTCGGCGAGGTGACTGCGGCGCAAATAATAGCTAGTCCTGACGGCGGAGCCGACCCGGTCCGGCCTAGCATCGCGAGGTGATATGGCGCAATCCACAGCCTCCTTGCGCATCGGTACGCGCGGCAGTCCGCTCGCTCTGGTGCAGGCGCGTATGGTGCGCTCGCGGCTGGCGGCCGCGATCGGGGCGGATGAAGAGGCCATTGAGCTTGTCGTTATCCGAACCACCGGCGACATAATCCAGGATCGGCCGCTGGCGGAGGAGGGTGGCAAAGGCCTCTTCACCAAGGAGATCGAGGAAGCCTTGCTGGACGGACGCGTCGATCTTGCCGTGCATTCGGCAAAGGACATGCCGACGATTTTGCCCGATGGTTTGATATTGGCGGCCTGTCTTGAGCGCGAAGATCCGCGCGATGTGTTCATTAGCCGCGAGGCAAGTGCGCTCACCAACTTACCGCAGGGCGCGCGCCTCGGGACGGGATCTTTGCGCCGGCAGGCGATTGCTATGCGCGCACGGCCCGATCTGCAGGTCGTGCCGTTGCGCGGCAATGTCGAAACGCGATTGCGCAAGCTCGAGGCTGGTGAAGTTGATGCCACGCTGCTTGCGCTCGCAGGACTCAAAAGGTTGGGCCTGGATAAACACGCCACTCACATTATGAGTGCTGATGAATTTCTACCCGCCGTCGGACAGGGCGCTGTAGGAATCGAGGTGCGTGCGAGCGATCGGCGCGTGCGCGAGTATCTCACGCGCATTGATCATGCCGAAACGTCGATTGCCGTCGCGTGTGAGCGAGCTTTTCTTGCGGCGCTCGACGGTTCTTGTAAGACGCCGATTGCCGGCCACGCCACGGTCTCCGGCGATGCCGTGCATTTTCACGGGCTGATCGCGCGGCCCGACGGCAGCGCGGCCCATGACATCGCTGGCACGGGCCACCGCAAGGATGCAGTTACCATTGGCTCTGACTCCGGACGCGAGCTCAAGCACCGTGCCGGACCCGGATTTTTTGATTAAGCCATGCGCATTGTCATCACACGTCCTCAAGCCGACGGAGAACGTAGTGCCACCGCACTGCGCGCGCTCGGACATGAAGTGTTGGTCGCGCCCTTGATGAAAGTCGACGCCGTACCGACTGATCTTTCCGGTCGATGGGGCGCCGTCATCGTAACCAGCGCGAATGCGCCAGGCGCGATCGCCGACAATTCCGCACGCGACACTTTGATTACATTACCACTGATTGCCGTTGGCCAACGCAGCGCCGATGCTGCGCAACAAGCCGGGTTTACGACTATCACAACGGCGGGCGGCGATGTCGGTGATCTCGTCAGGCTGTTGAATACCCAGCGCGCTGACGCCAAAGCTCCGCTGCTTTACATTGCCGGCGAGGACCGCGCCGCCGATCTGATCGGAGAGCTTTCGGCGCGCGGTATCGCCGCTGAACTACGCGTCGTCTACCGCGCGGTCACGATGCCATTTTCGCTGGAGCTGAAAGAGGCACTTGAAGCGGGTGAGGTCGATGCCGCTTTGCACTTCTCCAGGCGCAGCGCTGAAAACTACCTCGCCGGAGCCAAACACGCGGGTGTCTTTGCGCCGGCGCTCCTGGTGCGCCATTGCTGCCTCTCGATGCAGGTTGCCGAGCCGCTCATCGATGCCGGTGCAACCAATGTCGCCATCACCACGCGCCCAAATGAGGCCGCTTTGATAGAGCTATTGCGGGCGCAGAAGCCTTGAATATTGGCGTGCCCGCGCCATTTGCGTTATTTCCTGCCTGCGGGGTTGAGCCGATTCGCCGAGGATAGAGCATGGCCGATAAGCGCAAGACGCCGGACCCCGGCGAAGGCGGCCGCCGCACGCGTTCGGCGCCGACGATCGATTTGACGGCGACCGATGTGTCGGCGTCTGCGCCGAAAGGCGAACCGCAGGTTGATGCGGGTGAAACAGCTGCATCGTCGCCCGAACCGGATCCGCCACAGGAACAACCCGAGGCCGCTCACAAATCCGAACCGGCCGACGAGCACAATGGGTCGCCGCGGAGAGAGGGCGCACCATCGTATGCACTCCTTGGGCAAGTACTCCTTTCAGGGTTTGCCGGTGCGGCGATGATGACGGCCGCGTTGTTTGCGCTTTGGCGCGCCGGTTTAGTACCCGACCGTTACGCCGGAGCGACCGGTGCGGATGCGGCATCGATTGGCGCACTCAATGAGCGACTGGCAAAAATCGAAGGGGCCATCAGCAAGCTTCCGATCAATGACCAAAGCGTGTTGGAACGGCTTTCTGCCACCGACAATGCCATGAAGTCGCTTGGCGTCGTATTGACGGCGCTGAACAAGCGAGGCGACGACGTTGCGGCGAACGCCGCAGACGCGCGTACGCGCGCGGATGCCGCAGAGAAAGCCGTGACCGAATTGCGTAATAGCGTGCAGGATCTCAGCAAAAACACGTCGGCCGGTCTCTCACCCTCCGATCTTGATTCCATGCAGAAGCGGCTTGCCGCGCTCGAACAGACAACCAAGGCCGCGCCGGCCGACAAAGTCGCGCGGCTTGCGCTGAGTGCGGCCGCGTTGCGCGACGCGGTTGTGGGCGGTGCGGTATTCACGTCCGAACTTGACGAAGTAAAATCTCTTGGCGCGGACGAAAAGACCGTGGCGACGTTGGCTCCGTTTGCGGCGACCGGCGTACCGAGTCCAGCGGCGCTGGCACAGGAACTGCGCGCGCTGATTCCCGCCATAGTAAAAGCATCTGGCGCGCAGGCGCCGGCGGGTGGTTTTCTGGAGCGGCTCGAGGCAAATGCCGGCAAGCTCGTGCGCATTCGTCCTGTAGACGCGCCGGCAGGTGACGATACATCCGCCGCGTTGGCGCGCGTCGAAAATGAAGCGGCACATGCAGCGATCGATGACGCGCTGACCGATCTCGGGAAGCTCGACGCCGCTGCCCGTGCGCCGGCGCAAGGCTGGATCGATAAAACTCGAGCACGGCAGAACGCACTCACTGCGGCGCGGCAGCTTGCAAGCAGGACTGCGCACGCGCTGGGTAAGCGGTGAGGCTGCGGATGATCCGGATTATCCTTTTTCTTCTTGCGGTCGCGGCGATTGCCGAAGGATTTGCCTGGGTCGCCGACCGCCCCGGCGAGGTTGCCATCACGTGGATGGGCTACCGCATTGAAACGTCGGTGATGGTGGCCGTTTTTGCCGTCGCCGCGCTCGTGCTTGCGGCTATGCTGCTGTGGTCGCTTGCGCGCGCTATTTTGCACTCGCCTGAACAGGCATCGTCGTTCTTTCGCCACCGTCGCGCAGCCAAAGGTTACCTTGCCGTCAGCCACGGTCTGATCGCGATCGGCGCCGGCGATCTGCGCACCGCACGCAAATCTGCCGATGATGCGGCGCGTCTTTCACCCGGCGACCCGCTGGCGCTTTTGCTCACCGCGCAGGCAGCGCAATTGGCCGGAGACCGAAGCACGGCAGGGGTAGCGTTTCGCGAAATGACTGCGCGCGACGACACCAAGCTCCTCGGGCTGCGTGGGCTCTATATTGAGGCGCAGCGGCGGAACGACTTGAGCGCCGCACGGCTGGCCGCGGAAGAAGCTGCCAAGGTGCAGCCTCCGGTGGCTTGGGCCGGTCAAGCGGTCCTCGAATATCGTTGCAGTGCGTCTGATTGGGCGGGGGCTCTGGACGCACTCGATCAAATGAAAGGGGCATTGGAAAAAGCCGACTATCGCCGCAAACGTGCGGTGCTTCTGGCTGCGCGTGCGCAGGCGCTGGAGGACATTGATCGCGACGGCTCGCTCGCGCTCGTTTTGGAATCGGTCAAGCTTGCGCCCGATTTGGTGCCGGCGGCGGCACTGGCCGGGCGGCGTCTCGCGGAATCGGGCGACGTGCGCAAGGCGCGCAAAATCCTGGAAGCGGCCTGGACGATCAATCCGCATCCAGACATCGCCGAAAGTTATGCCAACCTAAGGCTCGGCGATAGCGCGCGCGAGCGGCTCGCGCGCATGCAGAAACTCGCCGACAAAGTTCCCGGTCAGCTTGAGGGGGCATTGGCTGTTGCCCGTGCCGCGTTGGGCGCGCGCGAATTTGCAACCGCGCGAGCGACACTTGCACCTTATCTGTCGGCACCCACCCGGCGTGTTGCCAGTTTGATGTCGGAAATCGAGGCAAGCGAACACAGTGACGAAGGCCGTGTGCGCGAATGGATGACCCGCGCCATGCGCGCATCGGGAGATCCGGTGTGGACCGCCGACGGCGTGGTATCCGAGCGCTGGTTGCCCGTTTCGCCCAACGGCCGGCTCGATGGCTTCGAATGGAAAGTGCCGCTCGCAGAAATTGGCGTCACTCGCCCCGTGATCGAAGTCGCGCAGCCTGCACCAGCGCCTGTCGCCATTCCAGCGCCCGAATTGAAGCCCGCGCCACCAGCCGCGGCGGCGGAGAAGCCGGGCAAGGCGGCGAAAGGTGGCACGACTGCAAAAGCGAAGCCGGTTGAGCCGGTGATCCCACTCATTCATGCGCCGGACGATCCGGGCCCAGAGTCAGGCCTCGATCATGATCCGGTTCCGGAACCCACGAGCCCACCGGCCGGCGACGCGTGGCAGCGGCTGCGCCAGCTGTTTCGTTAGGCGTTCCATGACGAAAAAAGGCTGTATTGCTTGCCAACCAAGGCGCGCGCCGATATCAGTGGCGCGGTTTCAGCCGGCGTAGCTCAGCGGTAGAGCATCCGCTTCGTAAGCGGGTGGTCGGGGGTTCAAATCCCTCCGCCGGCACCAACGCAACCAGCAAGTGATTTGCCAATAGCGTTGCAGAAAAAAGCGGCACTTGTTGCCCAATTGCTTGAAATCACGTTGTAATTTATGATCGCGACCTGAAATGAGGTCGAGCCGCTATCACCCCGCCGAATTAAAGCCTGTCATTATCCCACAGCGATAACGTAAGATATTAAGCAGTCGCATCAGTCACTTCGTCCGGTAGAGTAACGCTATGGCCAGACCAGCA
>JBATYN010000516.1:0-6326 GCA_049674125.1 Pseudolabrys sp.
TTGCGCGTCTCGCTTGGCTTGGCGCTGGTTGGTCTGGTCATGGTGGCCATTGCCGAGAACGGCCGTATCCCAGTTGATAATCCGGAAACGCATCTCGAACTGACCATGGTGCACGAGGCCATGGTGCTGGAATATTCCGGCCGCCACCTGGCGCTGATCGAGCTTTCGACGTTTCTGAAATTGTTGTTATACGTTTCCCTGATCGGATGCCTCTTCACACCCTGGGGCACGGCCTCCCCGAACGCCGCACCGCGCGAACTTCTGATCGGTGCCGGCGCCTATGTCGGAAAACTTGCTGTCGGTGGTTTTCTGCTGGCGCTATTCGAAACATCCATCGCGAAGATGCGCGTTTTCCGGGTGCCCGAGTTTCTCGGCGCAGCCTTGATGCTGGCCCTGCTGGCCGCCTTGCTGCGATTTGTATCGAGGAGCTTCTGATGCACGGACTTGAATTCGATGTCGCGCATCTCCTCGCCGGATCGCTGGTGCTGGTGAGCTTCCTGATGCTGTATCAGGACCGGCTCTACGCGCTGCTCAACATCTACGCGCTGCATGCAGGTGTTCTGGCGCTGTCGGTCGCCTGGCAGGCCTTCATCCAGCATGCGCCGCATCTCTACGTCACTGCGGCAATCGCGCTCGGCTTCAAGGCGATCATCATTCCGGTCGCACTGCACCGGATTATCGTGCGTCTCGGTATTCACCGCGAGATCGAGACCGTGGTCGGGGTCGGGTTGACCATGCTTGGCGGTATCGGGCTCGTTGCATTGTCGATGGTTATCATGCTGCGGGTCACGCCGGGCGCCGATCCGTTGGCCCGCGAAGACCTCGCCTTCGCTCTCTCGGTTGTATTAATCGGGCTACTGGTGATGGTCACGCGGCGCAACGCGGTAGGCCAGGTCGTCGGCTTCATGTCGCTGGAGAACGGCCTGGTACTCGCTGCCACTGGCGCCAAGGGCATGCCGCTTGTGGTCGAGATCAGCGTCGCTTTTTCGGTGCTCATCGCGTTTATCGTCATCGGAATCTTCCTGTTCCGCATTCGCGAGCGCTTCGACACTGTCGATATGCAGGCACTCGACCGCTTCCGCGGAGAACGGCGATGATCGACGCGCTTGCCGGTGTTCTGCTGATACCCGCTGCTGCGGCAGCGTTGCTCGCGGCACTTCCCGGCTATCGCATGACCGCGCGGATCAACGTCGTGGCAACGCTGGCGACCTTTATCACCGCCTGCTCGCTGTTCGTTATCCAGCCGACATCCGGGCCCTATCTTCTGGTGGATGATCTCAACAAGGTCTTCATCGTGCTGACGACTTTCGTAGCCTTCACCACGAGCGTCTTCAGCGCGAGCTATATCGGTCACGAGATCGAGATAGGCCGGCTGACGCCGAGTTTCGTGCGTTTCTACCATGCGATGTACCAGGTGATGATGTTCGGTATGAACTTGGCGCTCGTGGCCAACAATATCGGCCTCATGTGGGTGGCAATCGAGCTTGCGACGCTGACCACGGTGCTGATGGTTGGCATCTACCGCACGCACGAGGCGCTGGAAGCGGCGTGGAAATACTTCATCCTCGGCAGCGTCGGCATTGCGCTCGCACTTTTCGGCACGATCCTGGTCTATATGGCGGCGCGGCCGGTCATCGGCGAAGGCATCGACGCCATGGTGTGGACCGTACTGGTCACGCGCGCGGCGCAGTTCGACCCCGCGCTGCTCAACGTCGCTTTCGTGTTCCTGCTTCTCGGCTATGGCACCAAGGTTGGTCTTGCGCCGCTCCATGCGTGGCTGCCCGACGCGCACGCTGAAGGTCCAACCCCGATTTCGGCCGTGCTTTCCGGCCTGCTCCTCAACGTAGCGCTTTATGCGCTGCTGCGTTTCAAAATGCTGCTCGCACTCAATCCGGCGGCGATCGCGCCGGGGCCGTTGATGGTGACGTTGGGACTCATCTCCGCCCTGTTTGCGGCCTTCATGCTGTATCGCCGGCGCGACATTAAACGGATGTTTGCCTACTCATCGATCGAGCACATGGGCATCATAGTGTTCGCCTTTGGCATGGGCGGTGCGCTCGCCAATTTCGCCGGCCTCCTGCACATGACCATGCATTCACTGACCAAGTCCGCGATTTTCTTTGCGGTCGGTCATATCGCGCAGGTCAAGGGTACGCAGAAAATCGCCGATATGGGTGGCCTGACGGTGACGCATCCCGTGCTGGGCTGGGGCCTCGTGCTCGGCGTGGTTGCGATAGCGGGCCTTCCGCCGCTCGGCATCTTCATGAGCGAGTTCCTGGTCGTGAGTTCTACCTTCGCGCGCGAGCCGTGGCTGGCAACAATACTTGTGCTGGCCATCCTGGTGGCGCTCGGCGGCCTGTTCTTGCGACTCAACGGCATCGCCTTCGGCGAGCCCCGCGGACCCGCCGCGCCGGCGGAAGCTTCCTACGTGCCGATGTTTGCCCATCTGGCGCTGGTGTTCATGGCCGGCATCTATATGCCGCCGGCGCTAGTCGCCGGTTTCGAAAATGTCGCCAGGCTCCTGGGATAGCACCATGGCCTTGCTCGACCATTTTGCGCATCTCAAGATGGCCACGGAGCATCGGCCCTGGCCGCGCGCCGTTGTTGCCGAAGAAGGCTGGCAGCAGGGAATCGGCTTGCTCGCATCCGGTCAATGCACGTTGCTCGGCCTGTGGGGCGATGCACCGCATGTTTACATGGCGTTGCTGGATGAATCGTCGAACGACGTCGCTGTACTCACCTATACCTGCAAAGCCGGAAAGTACCCGAGTGTCGCTGCGCGCCACCCGCCCGCGATCCGGCTCGAACGCGCGATCCAAGATCTGTTTGGATTGCAGGCGACGAACTCACCCGATAAGCGACCCTGGCTCGATCTCGGGTTCTGGGGTGTCGCGCAGCCGCTCGGCAAAAACCGGCCAGGGCAAAATCCTACGCCCCAAAAGCCTACGCCCTATGAGTTCCTCCCTGTCGAGGGTGAGGGCTTACACCAGATCGCGGTTGGGCCGGTCCACGCCGGCATCATCGAGCCGGGACATTTTCGATTTACAGCAAACGGCGAACATCTGGTGCGGTTGGAACAACGTCTCGGCTGGGTGCACAAAGGCATCGAGTCTCTGATGGACGGCGCGACGCTCGACGCGGCGGCTAAACTTGCGTCGCATACGTCCGGCGACAGCACGGTCGCTTATGCTTTCGCGTTTGCCCAGGCAGCGGAAGCGGCCCTGCAGGTGAAAGCGCCACCACGGGCGACTTATTTGCGCGCACTGATGGCCGAGCTGGAGCGGCTTGCCAATCATTTCGGCGATGTGGGTGCGATCTGCAACGACGCTTCTTTTGCGCTCATGCATGCGCAGTGCGGTATTCTGCGCGAGCGTACGCTGCGCGCCGCTGCGGCGTCTTTCGGGCACCGTCTGATGATGGATATCATCGTGCCGGGCGGTGTCGCTTCTGATATTGCAGACGAGGGAATTGTCGAGATTGAATCCCTACTCGCCGAGGCGCGCCGCGTCTTTCCGCGATTGGTCGAACTCTACGACAACACCGCCTCGCTGCAAGATCGGACAGTCACCACCGGCATCGTGAAGCCGGAATTTGCGCGGCAGTTCGCCGCCGGCGGCTTTGTCGGCCGCGCTTCCGGCCGCACCTTCGATGCACGACGGGCATTTGCCTATGGGCCCTATGACAAGCTTTCCTTCGAAGTGCCGGTGCTCGATGCCGGCGACGTCAATGCGCGGGTGTGGATCCGTATCCGCGAGATCGAACAGAGCCTGTCACTGATCGAACAGATCCTGGTCGCCCTGCCGCAAGGAGCTCTCAAGACCACGATCGGCAAAGGCAAGGCTTGCGAGGGCATGGGTGTGGCCGAGGCCTTCCGCGGCGACGTACTGGTGTGGCTCAGGCTCGACAGCAAGGGGCGCATCGCGCGCTGCCATCTGCGCGATGCCTCGTGGTTTCAGTGGCCACTGCTGGAAGCCGCGATCGAAGGGAACATCGTCGCCGATTTCCCGCTCTGCAACAAATCATTCAACTGCTCCTACTCGGGACACGATCTTTAGCCATGCGCAGGACATTGCTTGAAAGCCTCATTCACGGCCCGCTCACCGAGCCGGCGCCCATCCCCGATGAGGCTGCGCTCGCCGAACTCGCCAAGACCGTTAACCGCGTCGCCCGTGTCAAGCTTGGCCGCTCGCTCGCTATTCGTCAGGTTGACGCCGGCTCCTGCAACGGCTGCGAGCTGGAAATCCACGCACTCAACAATGCGTTCTATGATCTTGAACGCCTCGGCCTGCGCTTTGTCGCATCGCCGCGCCATGCTGACGTTTTGATGGTTACCGGCCCAGTGACGAAAAACATGCACCAGGCATTGCTACGCACCTACAACGCAACGCCAGATCCAAAATGGGTTATCGCGGTCGGCAACTGCGCCGCAGACGGCGGTATATTTGGCGGCAGCTACGCTGTGGCGGGCGGCGTCAAAGACGCAGTACCTGTCGATCTCCACATTCGAGGTTGTCCACCATCGCCAACAGAACTTTTAAAGGGGCTAATAGCCTTGCTCGATACTGTCACCGGGACCGTGCGCTAGTCCGGCCGACGCGGGCTAATAGAAGCTCTGCGGATCAACGTCCACTTCAAGCCTGATGTTGCCGCGCGTTTTGGGTGCCGCCGCAAGCCAAGCACGCAGGTAAACCGACAGGTCGAAGGCGCGCGGTGACTTCACCAACAACCGGAAGCGGTGGCGTCCGCGCACCACAGCGATCGGCGCTTCAGCGGGGCCGAGGATGCGGACATGCTCGTCCTTCGGTGCAGCATTGGCGAGTGCGCGGCCGTAAGCCTCTGCTGTGTTCCTCTCGTTGGCCGTAATAATAAGAGCGGCAAGACGCCCAAAGGGAGGATAGCCGCTGCGCTCGCGTTGCTCGATTTCGTTTGTATAGAACGCCTCACGGTCGCCGGAGATCAGCGCCTTCATCACCGGATGCTCTGGCTGGTGCGTCTGCAAATAGCCAATCCCACGGCCCTGCTCACGACCGGCGCGGCCAACCACCTGGTGAAGCAATTGAAACGTGCGCTCGGCAGCGCGTGGATCACCATTCCCCAAGCCGAGATCAGCATCGACAATGCCGACGAGATTAAGTTTTGGAAAGTGGTGGCCTTTGGCGACCAGTTGCGTTCCGATAACGAGATCGAAGCGCCCCTCTGCAACATCGTCGAGCTCCTGGCGCAGGCGATCGACCGATTCGACGAGATCGCTCGAGAGCACGAGGATGCGAGCCTGCGGAAAAAGTTCGGCTGCTTCTTGCTCCAGCCGTTCAACACCCGGACCCACTGCAGCAAAGCTCTCGGTAGCGTGACAATTCGGGCACTCGGCCGGAGGCGGCATGGAAAATCCGCAATGATGGCAGACCAACCGGCGCTTGAAACGGTGATCCACCAGCCACGCATCGCAATTCGGACATTGCAGACGGAAACCGCAAGCCCGACACAACGTCAACGGCGCGTAACCACGGCGATTGAGAAACAGTAACGCCTGCTCGCCGCGTGTCAGCGACACCGCGACCGCCTCGGCAAGCCGCGGCGAAATGAACCGTCCTTTCGGCGGGCCCTCACGCCGCAGATCGATCGCTTCGATCGACGGCAGATGCGCACCACCGAAACGCTCCGGCAAGTGAACGTGGCGGTAGCGGCCACGGCGCGCATTGACTTCCGATTCAACCGACGGCGTCGCCGACGCGAGCACCACAGGAATTTTCGCGATCGCGCCGCGCACCACCGCCATGTCGCGGGCGTGGTAGTGGGCGCCATCCTCCTGTTTGTAAGCGGGATCGTGTTCTTCATCGACCACGACAAGTCCGAGATCCGCGTAAGGGAGGAACAGCGCCGAGCGCGCACCCACCACGACACAGACTTCGTTGGCAGCAACCGCCGCCCAGGTGCGGGCGCGCCTGCGCGGCGTCAGTTGCGAATGCCATTCAGCAGGCCGTGCGCCGAAGCGCTCTGAAAATCGGTCGAGAAATTGCGCGGTTAGCGCGATTTCCGGCATCAGGATCAGGGTTTGTCGTTTGCGCCGGATATTTTCGGCCACCGCCTCGAAATAGACCTCCGTTTTGCCGGAGCCGGTAACGCCATCAAGCAGGGTCACTGTGTAACCGCCCTGGGTGACGGTCGTGCGCAAAGCATCGGCGGCCGCGAGCTGAGCAAGCGAAAATTCCGGCTTGCGAAAATCGGGGTCGGGTTGTCCGGCCACCGGCTCCGGCGGGAGCACCACCGTTTCCAGCGCGCCTTCGTCAACCAGGCCGTCGATAACGCCGGCACTGACGCCCGCCTCC
>JBATYN010000517.1:0-1859 GCA_049674125.1 Pseudolabrys sp.
ATATAGGGATTTCAACGTGGATTGGCGGAGGGAGTGAAACCGTGAGAAGCGTCAATAACGTTCACCATTTGCACGCCCTGCAATAGCGCAATGACCGCCGAAGGTGAGCCGGGTGAGCCAATACAGTGGGCGATTTCGCCGAAGTGGTTCTCACGCTAGGTCTTGCAGCAGGCGGTGGCTTCTCCGGCGGAAGGGGCATCCGCTCCCCGGCTACGACAGGATCGAGTTCTCGGGGCACCAGCATCGCGAAGTTGCCGGGCTGATGGAGGCGACCCGCAAGCTGGGCCGCCTGATCACCGGCGCCCCAATAGATATCAGCGCGCGCCGGACCGACAATGGCTGAGCCGGTGTCTTGGGCGATCATCAGTCGATCAAAGTTGTCGGTCCGCTTCTCGCCTGTGAGCGGCAGGCGGGCTTGGATGAAAAACGGCGTACCATACACATGCAGCGAGTTGTCGACGGCAATCGAGCGTTCCGGCGTAAGTGGTATACCCTCGGCGCCGATTGCCTCACGGTCATCGGACAACCCGGCGATCCTGAAAAACACGAAAGATCGGTTTTGGCGTCGCACTTCCTCGGCGTTCTGCGGATTGGCGCGCATCCACTCACGGATACGCTCCAACGACATGTCCTCACGCGAGATGACGTTGCGCTCGACGAGAATGCGGCCGACCGGCACGAATGGGTATCCGTTATGCGCATCGTATTTGATGCGCAGCATGATTCCGTCTTCGAGGCGCACGCGTGCCGACCCCTGGATCTGGATCAACATCGCGTCCGTTTGATCCTTGATCCAGCAAATCTCAAGATGCTGTCCATCAAGGGCGCCGTCGAGGATCTCGCCACGATCATAGTAGGGTACCAGTTCTCCGCGCGTCGTCCGCCGTAACGACCGTCCCCTGTTGGGAAAGCCGGGACCGGTGCTGTTTAGCGGCGGCACCAGATCCGGCGGACGGCGATAGATCGGGACATTGAAGATCCCGGTAGGAAACCGCGACCCGTCCACGATCGGCTCGTAGTAACCGGTCAGGAACCCCGCGCTGTCGCCCAGCTTTGTTATGCGCAGAGGCCGGAAATTGCGTTCAAAGAACGTCCGTGCCGGCTCTTCAGAGAGTCGACCGGCGGCAATCGCCCGCTGGCAAACCTGCGTTAGGGCGAAGTACATCGGGCGCGCTTCGCCCTGCGGCGGGATAGTTCGAAGCATAGGGCGGCAGCTCACCAGAAAAGTGGCAAACGCTGCGGCGTGATCATCCGCTGCCCATCCGACTAATGCATTCCAGTCGATTGGCTCGAGCGCCGAATCGGGGAGCCTCAGCGGTTCCGCTTGAGACACGTCGTCTGGCACGAATGAGCGAGATACAAGCAGGGCTCTCGACCGCCCCGCTCCGTGACTCGGCTGGGCTGGAAGGCCGAGCAGTGGCGTGACGACCCCCGCGGCAACAACGGCATATCGCAAACTGCGATACATAGGCGCTCACCACTATGCGGCGATCACGATCTGGTTCTGGTCGCGGCCGGTTCTCAGTTTGGATAGCTTGACGAGCTGCCACCAAGCCGCACATCCGTGGTCGCGCGTGGACTTAATCAAGTGGGAGAACTGAATTGCGTGACCTTCGCTAGGCCCGGCATCTCGTCGAACTCACCCCTTTCACTTCAAGTTTGACTAAGTGCATCCGATCGAGGGGAAAATTATGGCGCTTTGCAGCGGACATTTACCCACAAAGACCTTCCCAATTACACCGCGGGTAGCCTTAGGCCGAAAGCCGATCGATCAGGTCGATCCCTCGCCGGTGTTGCTCGACGCGTTTGAAGTCCTTCTCTGACGGCGCGGCAATACGCGAAAGATCCATATTGTCTTT
>JBATYN010000518.1:0-4489 GCA_049674125.1 Pseudolabrys sp.
GAAGAATTTGATGCCCTGAAGCGCATTGCCGGATCATGATCCGCATCACCGATACGATTTCCATCGACGAGTCCGAATTGTCGGAAGCGTTTGTGCGCGCTTCGGGCCCTGGCGGGCAGAACGTCAACAAGGTCTCGTCAGCGGTCCAGCTTCGCTTTGACGCGCGCCAGTCACCGTCTCTACCGAATGATGTGGCGCTGCGGCTGATGCGGCTCGCCGGCAAGCGGCTCACGAAAGAGGGTGTGATTGTCATCATCGCCCAGCAGCACCGCACACAGGAGCGCAATCGTGCCGACGCGCGCGAGCGGCTGTTCGAACTGATCCGTCAGGCTGCGGTCAAACCCACGCCCCGGCGGCCGACGAAGGTTCCCAAGGCGCAGCGTCGTGAACGGCTGGAGGGGAAAAAGCACCGTTCGACCATCAAAAGCCTGCGAAGGGGCAAGGCAGGCTGGGACTAGACCTAGGATAGCGGGGGCAGTTTGCGTTCGTGTCTCGCGAGTGCCGCAGGCGCCCGGTAGAGTTGGCACCGATTCGAGCAGGCGTCCGCAAAATGTCGGTCCGTCAACTTAGTGAAGCCATCATCAACCGCATCGCGGCCGGCGAAGTCGTCGAGCGGCCCGCGAGTGTCGTCAAGGAGCTCGTCGAGAATGCACTCGATGCCGGCGCGCGCCGTATCGATGTGCTTACCGACGGCGGCGGCCGGCGGCTGATTCGCGTGACCGATGACGGCGAAGGCATGACTCGCGCTGATCTCGAGCTTGCTGTCGAGCGTCACGCTACCTCGAAACTCGATGGTGACGATCTGTTGTCAATCCGCACCCTCGGTTTTCGCGGTGAGGCACTGCCATCGATTGGTGCAGCCGCCCGGCTGACCATCACTGTGCGCCACGCGAGCGAGCCGCATGCCTGGAGTATCACCGTCGATGCGGGAGAAAAATCCGCCGTCAAACCGGCCGCGCTCGGGCAAGGCACGACGGTCGAGGTTCGAGACCTCTTTTATGCCACACCGGCACGGCTGAAGTTTCTAAAAACAGACCGCAGCGAAGGCGAAGCGGTACGCGAGGTTGTCCGGAGGCTGGCCATGAGCCGGCCGGATGTCTCGTTCACCCTTGCCGGGGAAGAGCGCGTACCGGTGACATGGGGGGCCGCGGCCGAAGCCAGCCAGCTCACGCGTCTCGGCGACATACTCGGAGCAGACTTTCGCGCCAATGCCATTGCTATCGACGCTGAACGCGAGGGCGTTCGTCTGACGGGTTTCGCTGGCTTGCCGACGCTCTCGCGCGCCAACTCTCTCGGACAATATTTGTTCGTCAATGGGCGCCCGGTTCGCGACAAACTCTTATTCGGTGCCGTCCGCGCCGCCTATGCGGACTATCTGCCGCGCGACCGGCATCCCCTGCTTGCGCTGTTTGTTACGCTCGATGCACGAGAGGTTGACGTGAATGTGCACCCGGCCAAGACCGAAGTGCGTTTTCGCGACGGCGCCCTTGTGCGTGGCCTTATTGTGCGCGCGTTGAAAGACGCATTGGAACGTGAAGGCCAACGCGCGGCAACGACCGGCGGCTCCGCCACCATTGCTACCTTTCGTCCGGCCGCGACGCCGCGTCGAGGCACCTATGACTGGCGACGATCGCCTGCGCGGCCCGCTGGTTTTGCGCCAATGCGTGGCGCTGTTGCGGTCGGTTTCGCTGAACCCGTGCAGCCTGGATTTGACGTCGGTGAGCCTGCTGCGGATGCCGCGGTCGCAAGTTTTGAGCCTGCGGCCGACCAGATCGATCGGCCGCTTGGCGCTGCGCGAGCCCAGGTTCATGAGACGTACATCGTCGCGCAGACCCGCGACGGCCTCGTCATTGTCGATCAACACGCCGCGCATGAACGTATCGTGTATGAGCGTATGAAAGAGGCGATTGATAGATCCGGCGTAGCGCGACAGATATTGTTAATGCCGGAAATCGTGGAACTCGACGAAGCCGACGTCGCGCGGTTGTCGACGCGGACCGACGAGTTGGTCCGCTTCGGTTTGGTTATCGAGCCTTTTGGTCCTGGCGCAGTGGCGGTACGCGAGACGCCATCGATGCTCGGCGAAATCGATGTCAGGAGCCTTATCGGCGATCTCGCCCAGCATTTAGCGGAATGGGACGATTCCTTACCGCTGGAGCGCCGCCTGATGCACGTTTCGGCAACGATGGCTTGTTACGGCTCGGTGCGTGCCGGCCGAAGACTCAAGCCCGAGGAAATGAACGCACTCTTGCGTGATATGGAAGCGGTGCCCAATTCCGGCCAGTGTAACCACGGCCGCCCCACGCATGTGGAATTGAAGCTGACCGACATCGAACGATTGTTTGGGCGACGATAATCTCTCTGCTGTCGCCGCCTTCGCGGGGACGACAGTTTCAAACGCCTCGCAAAAAAACAAACTCCGTATCGTCGTACTGCCGCCGCTCCAGTTCCCCGAATCCGTCCGGTGCCTTGAAGCCCGCGTCGGCTGCTTCTTCGACCACAATCAGTGCGTCCGGCTTGAGCCAATCACCTTCGCGTGCGGCGATCAGCGCCTTCTCCGCCAATGCTTTGCCATATGGGGGATCGAGGAAAACGAGGGAAAAAGGCTCGAGCGGATGGGCCGGCCCAAGCTTAGTTGCGTCGCGCCGGAAAATGCGTGTCAACCCGCCCAGTCCAAGCGCTTCCACGTTATCGCGCAGCAGTGCACGCGCCTCTACGCCTTCATCGACAAACAGCGCATAGGTCGCGCCGCGGGAAATCGCTTCAATGCCGAGGGCGCCGGTACCGGCGAATAGATCTAGAACGCGCGCGCCGGTGACCGGATCGCCATATGCATGCGTGAGAATGTTGAATAGCGCTTCGCGCAATCGGTCGGCTGTGGGGCGCACGGCAACCGATTTTGGCCCCACGATCGGACGTGAACGAAGCCTGCCACCGACAACGCGCATTATTTTGGCCTTGGCCGTGATGGGCGCGGCCCGCTGGAGCGGTCGCGACGATGCTTCTTATTTTCATTGCGGTCACGTGCGCCGGCACCTTTGCGGTTTCCGTGATCGCGACCTCCGCCGCGCACCCCGGAGCGGCGAGGAGGGGCTTTTGGTTCGTCGACGTTGAGCGGTGCCTCAAAATCTGCGCCGGCCTCGGTGACGACTTGCTCGCCAAGTTTGGCGCGCAGTTCAATCGTGGCGATTTCCTTCACCGCGCCATCGTCCAGGTCGCCCAGGTCGAACGGTCCGAAATTGACGCGGATGAGGCGGTTTACTTTCAAGCCAAGAGATTCAAGGACTTTGCGCACCTCGCGATTCTTGCCCTCGCGTATTGCAAATGTGAGCCAGACATTGGCGCCTTGTTCGCGATCGAGCGTTGCGTCGATTGGTCCGTAGCGCTCACCGTCGAGCGTTATGCCATTGCGCAACCGGTCGAGCGCATCTTGTTGCACGCGGCCAAGCGCCCGAACGCGGTAGCGCCGCAACCAGCCAGTTGCCGGCAATTCCAGTATGCGTGCGAGGCCGCCGTCATTGGTCAGCAACAGCAATCCCTCGGTGTTTATATCGAGCCTTCCGACGCTGATGAGCCGAGGTAGACCCTTAGGCAGGCCATGGAAAATCGTATCGCGTCCCTGGGGATCGGAATGGGTCGTCACCAGCCCGCGCGGTTTGTGATAGAGGAAAAGGCGCGTGCGTTCGCGCGCCCGCAACGGCACGCCGTCGACGGCAATACGATCGGATGGCGTGACATTAAGCGCGGGCGAGGGAATGACCGCACCGTTGACGGAAACGCGCCCTCCCGCAATCCAGGCCTCGGCCTCGCGCCGGGAAGCAAGCCCGGCGCGGGCGATGACTTTGGCGATGCGTTCGCCGGGGATTTCCGACGGGCTCTTGTCTGACATGTGTGAAGCCGTAATAAGGTTGCGGCGTGATAGCAGAGAAAAAGGTAAGACACGAGCGTGCCGTCATTCATGGAAATTGCCATTGAAGAAGCCCGCGCGGCGGGAGCGCGCGGCGAGGTGCCAGTCGGCTGCGTAGTCGTGCGCCAGGGTGAGGTCCTTGTACGGGCCGGCAACCGCACCATCGGCGACCGCGATCCGACCGCGCACGCGGAACTTATTGCTATCCGTGCAGCAGCAGCGACGTTGCGCTCCGAGAGGCTTACCGATTGTGATCTCTATGTGACGCTCGAGCCCTGTGCGATGTGCGCGGCGGCGATGTCATTTGCGCGCATCCGGCGGGTCTATTTCGGAGCTTCCGATCCCAAGGGTGGCGCTGTTGAGCATGGCGTGCGCTTCTTCGCCGCGGCCACGTGCCATCACCGGTCTGAAGTCTATGGTGGAATCAACGAGGCTGAATGCGCATTACTGCTGAAAGAGTTTTTCCAGGCGCGGCGCTGATTGTCGAAATATCGAGAGTTGCGCCCTAGGCCGTCTTGTCCACCAACTTGCCCATGCCGGGCGGCGGCGGGGCCTGCCTCAAGACAGATGGAATCGCAGCCT
>JBATYN010000519.1:0-2010 GCA_049674125.1 Pseudolabrys sp.
GGCTGCTGCTTCCGTCCCCAAAACCTGCAGCTGCCAATGCCAGCGACCGGCACCGTTGCCTCGTGCGCAGAAAATCCCTGAAAAGTGGCCGTCTAGTGTCCCTAAGCCTTTGTGGTGCGTCTTGGTGCCTGTCTGCCGTGCCTGACAGGCAGGGTTGTCTCAGACCGGTTATTGGGAATACCCTTGTCTCGGTGGCTGGGGGAAAAGCGTCATTCTAGGCGGTCTCTTGAGTAGTTAGGGAGCGCACTTCTATGCCCCAACTTTTAACCGATCCGGCTCATTGGCGTTTGCGAGCGCAGGAAGCGCACCAGCGAGCGAAGCGGGCCAAGGACCCACTGGACAGGGCTGTTCAACTTGAGATGGCGTACAAATACGACCGTCTCGCCGAGCGTGCGACAGAGTGGTCGAATAAGACCGAGAATTCTCCTCAGGTTATTGTGTCCAGTCCACCAACCGCGCCTCTGACGAAATGAAAAGGGCCACGCCACGGTACCAGTAGTTTGTGGCCGGGAAACGCTCGGGCGTCGCACCGCTCCGGGGTTTTCTGTCGATGCACACGTTGCGTGATGTTGTGGCGATGACGCGGGGACGGGCCCGCAAGCTGCCGAGAATGCGGACTCAATCGGGGCAAAACCAGCGCCATCGCCATTGGCGAGTATGGCTGAGTCGGTTGCGAAGTCTGAGGTAGCATCGTGAAGGGGAAGCGGCCCCAATCGAGGGAGTTTGTGGCGCCTCGACCGGTGACCGCCCCGGCGCGGAGAAACCAGCCCCGACAGTCCCGACAAAGCCGGTCGTGGTCAATCTGGTCACTCTCCGTTTGGTCCAAAGCGCTAGGCCAGGCACAACGTCATCATCGCTGACTTAGTCATGCACATTACTTGCGTACGCAATTGAGCCGACCACTAATTGGTGCTGGACTAATGCCACGCCAAACAAGGGTTGTGGCAAAAAGATGCAACGCGAACATGCAATTCGACAACTGGCGAAGCTCGAAGGTTATCGTCTCGAAAAGAAGGACGATGATAGCTACCGTCTCATCAACGCAAGATTTAATGTCGCCGTTTATCTGCTTGACGGGGTGTCGCTAGAAAAAATCGCGGAGTTTTTAGAGAGACGCACAAGCCAGGTAAACGCGCCGGACCGTCGCCATCACTAGCGCACCATTTACGTACGAATGGAAGGCAGCGACGTTGACGGCATCGCCTTGCAGAAATGCTTAGAGGATCGCGATGAAAACAATCGTACCCATTGTTTCGGCCGTTGTGCTCGCACTTGCGTTGATGTCGGCCAGTGCGGCGCCTACGCAGCACGAGCGTCACACGAAGGCTGCCGCTGCTACACAGCCACAGATTCTTGTACCGTCGTCGGCTGCATGCCGGTTCCGCGCGGCTGCCATCCCGAGATGGGCTATACGCCGGGCGGAACACCAACCGGTTTTGATGTGGCGGTATGTCCGAACTACACGCTTTATGGAAACCACCGCTAACCGAAACGCGGCGGCTATCCATGTCCGCTTTTGACACTTAGCGGACATTAATGACGGACGAATGTCCGCTATTGGAGTAAAGCTGACACCACAACTTCATGCGTTCCAGTCGGCCGCTCGGAACGCAGTTGCCTTCGTGAAAACGGCAAGGGCTTTTCACCCCCGAGGTTTCGATCGATATCGCTCGCGGCCTGTCCCGAAAGGAACAATCTTGTTGCTGGTGTCATGCCCAATGTCAGCGCGTCCCAACCATGGAATCCCCGACCTCTGACACCAGTAACGGGCAATCTCTTCTTCGTTCATTCCGAAATCGGGTTCGTTCGGGGTGATTCCGCTGCAACGGCCAAGCATGACGCCAGACACACGCCTGATTTCGGCGTTACTGGTAATGTGAAATAGCGACCTATCAATCCTGTACATTGCCTCCCCAACCTCTTCCAACATAAGCACATGTCCGTCGAGGTCAGGTTGCAGCGGCGTGCCAAGTAACTGGCTAAGGACCGTCATGTTAAATGCCGCTGTCA
>JBATYN010000520.1:0-6157 GCA_049674125.1 Pseudolabrys sp.
GCGACCAAGGCCGACTTCGACGCGACCATGGCTGTGCATCCCACGGCGGCGGAGGAGCTGGTCACGATGCGCGAAAAAGCAATGGGCTATGGCGGCACCCCGGTCGAATAAGGCCTAAATAACCGAACTGGTTGGAATAACTGGCCTGGGCGGGGCGTCGTCGTGTATAAGGCCCGGCAAACGCTGGAGTTACGCGTAATGGCCGAACGTTGGACGCCCGATAGTTGGCGAAAAAGGCCGATTGAGCAGGTTCCGGATTATCCGGATCGGCAGGCGTTGACCGACGTCGAAAAGCAGCTGGCGACCTTTCCGCCGCTCGTGTTCGCCGGCGAGGCGCGCAGCCTGAAGAAGCAGTTGGGCCGCGTCGCCAAGGGCGAAGCCTTTCTGTTGCAAGGTGGCGACTGCGCGGAAAGTTTCGCCGAGCATGGCGCGAACAATATTCGCGACTTCTTCCGCATGTTCCTGCAGATGGCCGTCGTTTTGACTTACGCAGCCGCGTCGCCGGTCGTAAAGGTGGGCCGGATCGCCGGTCAGTTCGCCAAGCCGCGTTCTTCGCCCACCGAAAAACGTGATGGCAATGAACTGCCGAGCTATCGAGGCGATATCATTAACGACATCGCATTTACCGAAGAGGCGCGGCGTCCCGATCCACGCCGGCAGATCGAAGCGTTTCGGCAATCTGCGGCGACGCTCAATCTGTTGCGCGCCTTCGCGCAAGGTGGCTATGCCAATCTCGCCAGCGTCCGGCAGTGGATGCTCGGATTCGTGAAGGATAGTCCGCAGTCGCGGCGCTATGTCGAATTGTCCGATCGTATTTCAGAAGCGCTTGGCTTCATGCAGGCTTGTGGCCTCGATCTCGAAAGCCATCCTGAGCTGCGAACGACCGAATTTTATACAAGCCACGAGGCGCTGTTGCTCGGCTTCGAGGAAGCACTAACGCGCGTCGATTCAACAACCGGCGACTGGTATGCGACCTCGGGTCACATGTTGTGGATCGGAGATCGTACGCGCCAACATGATCACGCGCATATTGAATATGCGCGCGGGATCAAGAATCCGCTTGGGTTGAAATGCGGCCCCTCCAGCAAGCCCGACGATTTGCTGCGACTGATTGATATCCTCAATCCCGATAATGAACCGGGCCGGCTCACATTGATCGGCCGCTTTGGCGCCGAGAAGGTCGGTGACCTTCTATCGCCGCTTTTGCGCGCGGTAAAGCGCGAAGGCCGGGTGGTCCTTTGGTCGTGCGATCCAATGCACGGCAACACCATCACTTCGGCCAGCGGTTACAAGACCCGCCCGTTCGATTTGATTTTGAAAGAGGTGCGCGGATTTTTCGAAATGCATCAGGCGGAAGGCACGTACGCGGGCGGTGTACATCTGGAAATGACCGGTCAGAACGTGACCGAATGCACGGGTGGCGCCCGCGCCATCACCGAGGCCGATCTCAACGATCGTTATCACACGGCTTGCGATCCGCGGCTCAACGCGGAGCAAGCGATTGATCTTGCTTTCCTGCTGGCTGAATTGCTCAAGAAAGAGCGTTCGGGACAAGCCAAGCCGATGCCGGCCGTCGCTGGCCTCTGAAGACGGAAGTATTTCGTCGGTTCGGTGTTAGTTTTGCCAGAGCGAGCTGCGGGCCCGGCGCCGCTTGCCGCCCTCGCAAAAATGATGTCCGGGCTGGGGAGGTCCTATGAAACGCAAAATTTGGCGCCTGGCGAGGCTTGCCTTCGCGGTGAGCGCATTGCCGCTGCTCACAATAGGTGCTATCGCGCAAATTGCCGTTTCTGCGAACGACAACAAGGCCGTGCTCGTCAACGGCGCCAATGTCGTGCCGGACAATCCGGCCGCGGACACCGTTAGTATTATCGATCTCGGGTCCGCGCCGCCGAAAGTAATCGGTGAAGTCAAAGCGCCCGCGAGTGTCGTGGGGCCACCGCAAAGCGTCGCGGTGTCGCGCGATGAGAGCTACGCGCTGGTCACCGGTGCCTTCAAGGTTGACCCGGCCGATCCGAAAAAAGCCGTCGCCGATAACAAGCTCTCAGTGATCGATCTCAAGGCCAAACCACCGGCGGTTATCGCGACCCTGGAAGCGGGTTTAGGTGCCGCGGGAGTATCGATCAATCGCGCGGGCACGCTGGCGCTGGTTGCCAATCGCAGTGAGGGTACCGTGTCAGTGTTCACGATTGCGGGCAACACGCTGACGCCGGCTGGCAAGATTCAGCTTGGCGACTCCAAATCGGGCCCAAGCCATGTTGCCTTTACACCTGATGGAAAGATGGCCTTGGTAACCCGCGACGGTGATAACAAGGTTTCGATCCTTTCGGTGGATGGAAGCAAAGTCGAAGATAGCAAGATGTTTATGGTCGGAGGCATCCGGCCTTACAGCCTTGAGATCAGTTCGAAAGGCGATGTCGCTGTCGTCAGTGATCAAGGCGGAGGGCAAGGCGATATTGATGTCATCAACGTCATTGATCTCAAAGCGAAGCCCCCGCGTGTCGTCAATACAGTCAGCGTTGGGCAGACGCCGGAAGGCGTGGCGATATCGCACGATGGCAAACACGTCGCGGTAACGGTGATGAACGGTTCGAACAGACCGAAGAACCACCCCGCCTACAACGACTTTGGCTTGCTACAAATTTACGCAATCAATGGTACCGATCTCACGAAGGTCGCTGAAGCAAAGGTCGGCCATTGGTGTCAGGGCGCCGCCTGGAGCAAGAACGATCTGACCGTTGTGATCCAGTGCATGGTTGAGAAGAACCTGTTGGGTTTCAGCTTCAACGGACGGAAGCTGAGGCAAGTGAGCACCGTCCCGCTCAGTGGAGGCGGCGCCGGACTACGAACGGCTGACCGCTAGGTTGCTCGCGCAAATCGAAATTGAAATATCGTTGAATAGCAGGCGCGGCATCTCGCTCGCGCCTGCTGCATTATTTGCACTCGCATAAGAGCGGTCAATGCCGTTATTCAGAATCCATAAAGGTAAATGATCATCCATTTATCGCTTCTTTAATGATGCCAATGAGTCCTGAACTCACCCGGTAAAATTGTAACGACTGCGAAAACAATAGGGCCGAAAACTCGCCCCCGCGATGACACACGGGGGCGTTATGTTCAAAGTACGCGTGCGGGGGCTGCTCTTCGGTTTGTTCGGTCTATGCGTGGTCGCAGGTTCGTCCGCCGTCGCAAATCCTTTTATCGTGGAGCAGGAGCCAAGTGAGTTCACGTCTTCGTTCGCGCTGCGATATTGGTACGGCCTCGGTAATACCAGTAAAAGCCTCTACGGCTTCACGCGCGATGATTTAATTTCGCGGCTGAGCTATACCGGTTTGCAATCACATTCGCTCGAAATCTTCTCGCGCGTCGACCATAGCAGTACCGGTTTGTTCTGGAAGGGCTATGCCGGCGGCGGTCTTTTGACTCAAGGCAACCTTCAGGACGAAGACTTTCCGCCCGTTACGACACCCTATTCCAGCACGAACAGCACGCTCCAGAATCAGTCGCTTGGCTATATCAGCGTCGATTTCGGCGGTGCGTTGTTGCGTGGACCCGACTTCCGGATCGATGCGTTTGTTGGCTACCACTACTTACATGAACGCATGAAGGCATTCGGGTGTCAGCAGACCGCAACCAATCCTGACATTTGCGCGGGCGGCATTCCGAACAGTATCGCGGTGATCGTAGAAGACGACACCTGGCAAGCGATACGCGTCGGCCTGAATGCGGATCTCCCGTTGGCCGAACGTTGGCGGCTCAATCTCGAAGGAGCATTCCTGCCCTATGTCTGGTTCTCCGGAAGCGACAACCATCTGCTCCGGCCCGATCTTCCTACTCCGATTTTTGAAGATGGCCATGGCTGGGGTTACCAGTTGGAGGCGCTGGTCACCTATAAGGTGGATGACGCTATCAGCGTTGGGGTCGGAGGCCGATATTGGCACATGGAGAGCCGGGGAGATTCGCATTTCGAAGACGTTGGCGGTATACCGCAGCCCCTCGACTTCAAGACTAATATCTACGGTGTGTTTGTGCAGGGCAGCTACCACTTCGGTCCATTCTGACCCGTTGTCGGCGACCGCAGGTCTGCAATGCAAGCACCCCATTGCAGGGCAGGACGCCGAGGCGGTAGAGCTTTCCTATGAACGCCCGCCCTGCTGATAAACTGGCCATTGCCGCTGCGCAGCTCAACTCGACGGTCGGCGACATCGCCGGCAACGTCGAAAAGGTAAAACGTGCGCGTGAGACCGCGGCAGCCCAAGGCGCGGATCTCGTCGTATTTCCAGAATTGTTCATCGCCGGTTATCCGCCTGAGGATCTGGTGCTCAAGCCGGCGTTTCAGGCCGGATGCCGTTCGGCGGTCGAAGCTCTCGCCCGCGAAACAGCTTCGGCCGGCCCCTCGTTGCTGCTCGGCACGCCATGGCTCGATGGCGGCAAGCTCTACAATGCGGTGGCGCTGCTCGATGGCGGCGCAATTACCGCGCTGCGGTACAAAGTCGATCTTCCAAATTATGGAGTCTTCGACGAAAAGCGTGTGTTCGCGCCTGGCCCGATGCCAGGTCCGGTGAATTTCCGCGGCGTGCGTCTGGGCCTGCCGATTTGCGAAGACATATGGGGCGCAGAGGTCGTCGAGTGTCTTGCGGAAACCGGTGCCGAGTTTCTGATCGTGCCAAACGGTTCGCCTTATTGGCGGCAGAAAGGCGACGTGCGTCTCAACATTGCGGTGGCGCGCGTTACAGAGCAGGGGTTGCCAACAATCTACGTCAATCAAGTCGGTGGCCAGGATGAGCTTGTGTTCGATGGCGTGTCGTTCGGCCTGCATTCGGATTGTTCGCTTGCGTTCCAACTCGCCGGATTTCAGGAAACGATCGTTACGACACAGTGGGTTCGCCGCAAAGGAACGTGGCGCTGCGAAAACGGGCCGGTGGTAGACGTCGTTGAGGCAGACCGGGCCGACTATTCGGCCTGCGTGCTCGGCTTGCGTGACTATGTTCACAAGAACGGGTTTCCCGGCGTGGTGTTGGGATTGTCGGGCGGCATAGACTCGGCATTGTGCGCAGCGATGGCGGTCGACGCGTTGGGCGCGGAACGCGTCCGCTGCCTGATGATGCCTTACAGGTTCACGTCGCAAGAATCGCTCAACGATGCGGCTGCCTGTGCGAGGGCGCTCGGCGTGCGCTACGAGATGTTGCCGATTGCAGCGGCAGTCGAGGGCTTTGAAAGCACGCTAAAGCCGGTTTTTTCCGGCGTGCCACGTGACGTTACAGAGGAAAACCTTCAAGCGCGCACCCGCGGCACCATACTCATGGCCATCTCCAATAAATTTAATCTGATGGTGGTAACGACTGGCAACAAATCAGAAATGTCAGTCGGCTACGCCACGCTGTATGGCGACATGAACGGCGGATTCAATCCGATCAAAGATCTGTACAAGACCGAGGTGTTCCGCTTGGCACGGCTGCGCAATAGCTGGAAACCCGAGGGTGCGAAGGGACCAGATGGTCTGGTCATACCGGAAAACATCATAACGCGGCCGCCTACCGCGGAACTGCGCGACAACCAGAAGGATGAAGACTCGTTACCGGCTTATGCCGTGCTCGATCCGATTTTGGAGCGGTTGGTCGAGCGAGAAGAGCCGATCTCCGCGATTGTGGCTGCGGGCTTCGACCATGACACGGTGATGCGGGTCGAACGCATGATCAACACTGCAGAATACAAGCGGCGCCAAGCGCCGCCGGGTGTCAAAGTGACGCTGAAAAATTTTGGCCGCGACCGCCGCTATCCGATCACCAACCGCTTCCGCGATCCGGGGACGCCGATGCCGGCGCCCGACGTCTCTTTGGTCTCCGGCAAGTCCGCAAAGACCGAAGCTTTCGATTTCTGAGCGGCGTGGGACATCAGGCAACCGATCGCACGGGGTCATAACCCGTACGGCGGTAACAGCCTTAGATAGCGGCCTATCGTGCAGGGATAAAGGTCGGCCCCACCGTGCGCACCGTTCGCTTCGCCGGATCGGTCTCGACCGGCGTCTCCGCAGCGGGCGCCGGCGGAGCGGGAGCCACTGCCGTTGCCGGGGCGCGTTGATCGGGACGGATGGGTTTTCCATCCGCGCCAGTGCGGGGCTGCGACAGTTGCTTGGCATTCTGATCGGTCACAACCACGT
>JBATYN010000521.1:0-2031 GCA_049674125.1 Pseudolabrys sp.
CTATGAAGGCCACATGGCAATGCCGGACGTGGGGCAAGCCAAGATGCTCGCGAACGAGTTCGAAGAGTTACTAAAGACCTACACTCCAACCTCGGCGGCGCTCATCGGCTGTGCAGGGGGCAATGGCTTTGAAGAGGCTGCCAAGGCAGGCGTTACGCGCCTTATCGGCGTCGATATAAACCCGGCATACATCGCAGAGGCAAAGGCGCGCTATGCTGGTCAGATGATGGGCCTCGAACTCTGTTGCGCCGACATCGAGGGAGACATCTCGGAGTTGCGGCCTGTCCAGGTGGTCTACGGAGCGTTGGTTTTCGAGTATGTGGACATTGCCAAGGCGCTGAAGAACCTGCGGGGCATTTGCTTGTCCAATGGAGTTTTTGCCGCCCTTTTGCAGTTGCCAAAGGAAGGGGCGGCGAGCGTTTCGCCCTCGCCTTTTGCGACGTTGAAGGGGCTGAGCTCAATTATGCGGCTGGTGCCACCGGATGACTTCCGCAAGGCCGCCGAACGGCTGGGATTTTGCTTTCTTTCCCAAAAGCTCATCACCGTTCAGTCTGAAAAGCAGTTTTCCTTGCAGGTCTTCAGGCTATCGGAGCCAACACTTGAATGAGTGGCTCTGTTCCGCCCGCTGATGTCCGCTTTGGGTCAAAAGCAGACATGTGCAGCGCAAAACGGCATGTCCGCTTTACCCCCAATAGCGGACATTCTGAGTGTTACAAACGAAGTGGTCCTATTAAGCCGCTTCGAAAAGGTCTGCCGCCTTGTTCAAAGCCGTCTCCGTTTCGACGACAAGTCGGCGCATTATCTCAGCTACGGTTGGGATGTCTTTAATACCCCCCGCTGTTTGGCCCGCCGTCAGCAATGTTGCGAAAGTTCAGGGGTATAAGCTATTCTCTCATTTGGCGTTGCGTATGAAAATTCTAAAAACTGATGTCGCGATCATTGGGGGCGGGGCAGCCGGTTGCTTCGCAGCGCTGAAATTACACGAAAAGGGCATCAGACCGCTCATTATCTGCAAAGGGTGGGTCGGCAAGAGTGGAGCTTCCATCTTCGCCGGCAACCTTGTGATCTCTGGACGATTGCTCGGCAATACCGAGCAAGAAGCGAGCAACACCGCCGAATTTCTTATCAAATATCACAACCAGTTTCTGATTGATCAAAATTGGGCGCGCCGCTGCGGCCAGTGGATCGAGCAGGTCTACTATCCAGAGCTTGAATCCGCCGGGCTCTATTTTCGGCGTGACAACAGCGGCAACATGGTCACCAGTCCGGGAAGGATCCGTAGTATCGCGGCTAATGTGCAAGGAAACTCCGGCGTGCCGTTCATGGATCTGCGGCGCAAGCAGATCATAAAGGCGGGCATCCCGCGTCTAGAGGAGACCGTCGTTACTGCCTTGTTGCAGCACGAGGATGGCTCAGTCGGCGGCGTCTTCGCGCTCGATTATTTAACAGGCGAATATGTGGTTGTGCGCGCCAAGGCCGTGATCCTTGCCACCGGCTATTCGGATCGTCTGCATGCACGCTCGACCGGCACGCGCGAAATGTCCGCCGACGGCGTCGCCATGGCTTGGCGCGCAGGCGCAGCAATGTCGAATTTGGAAATGCAGTGGTGGCACACCAACGACATCGCCCACCCACCGTCGTGGGAACGCATGCAGGTCTATCCGAATCCGATGCTCGGGTCGGAAAAGTCGGCACGCATGGTCAATTCGCTGGGCGAGGAATTCTTCAATCAGCAGGTCGACGACCCGCTCGCGTTTGGCCCCTACACGGTTCAACTCAAAGCGTTGGTAAAGCAGGTTCATGCGGGTAAGGCGCGTTATGACGGCGGCTACTTTGCCGGCTTCGATCATTGCAATGCCGACGAGGTGGAGAATTACACGAGCTACGCCAAAGGCTACAAGCAACTCGGCCTGCAGTTTCCGCAAGATCTGATCGAAACTGCGGTCAGCGCGCACTACCGGCAAGGCGGCATCGATGTCGATAACCAGACGATGCGTACCTCCGTTCCCGGTCTCTACGGTGCCGGCGGTC
>JBATYN010000522.1:0-2064 GCA_049674125.1 Pseudolabrys sp.
CTACTGGCCTCCCGCTAAAATTCAAACTGAGACACTACCGGCGATCGACCCGAGCCGCTGCCGCCCGACGCGGCTCTCCATGTGAACCTCACCCAACTTCCGCACTTTCGAGGTTTAGCCGGCGCGAAAAGCCCATAAATGCTGGGCTTTTGGAGCGAGCTGCCGCGTTGTGGTGCTAAATCATGCGACTTCGGTCGAGGTTTGGCTTGACCGAATCGTGTATTTCGTGGTGCCTTGTGGGATGACCGGCAAGGTGCCGCAGAATGTTCGTCCGGGTCAAGAAGATTGGGAACTACGAGTACCTCTATCTGGTCGAGAACGCCCGCGAGGGCGGGCGTCACGTGCAACGCGTGGTCAAGGCGCTGGGGCGTCGCGACGAGGTGGAGGCCTCGGGCCTGCTCGACGCGCTGGCGGTATCTGCGGCCAGGCATTCGCGACGGTCAATTGTACTGTCGAGCTTCTATCGCGGCGAGCTCGCCGAACTGCAGCGGGTCAGCATTGGCCCCGATCTCGTGTTCGGCCGGCTGTGGCGGGAGACCGGCTGCCGCGATGTCATCGACGGATTGCTGGCTGGTCGCGGCTTCGGCTTCGATGTCGAGCGATCGATCTATCTCACCGTTCTGCATCGTCTGATGGTGTCGGGCTCGGATCGTCACGCCAGCAGATGGCGCGGGGCTTTGCGCATCCCGGGCGTCGAGGACCTCTCGCTCGACCATGCCTACAAGGCGATGGCGTGGCTCGGCGAAGAGATCCCGGGGGCAGGCTCGGGGACCGAAGGGCGCCATACGACAGACGCCGTCGAAGAGGCGCTCTATCATCATCGGCAGGAGCTGTTCGGCGACGTGTCGGTGGCGTTCTTCGACACGACGTCGCTGTATTTCGAGGGAGCCGGCGGGCAGACGCTCGGACAGCAAGGCCATTCCAAGGACTATCGGCCGCATCTCAAGCAAGTAATGCTCGGCATGGTGCTCGATGGCGCCGACCGGCCCTTTGCCTCGTTCCTATGGCCCGGCAACACGGCCGACGTGACGCGGCTCACGCCCGTGGTCGAGCGTCTGCGAACGCGCTTTGGAATCACCAAGGTCTGCGTGGTTGCGGATCGCGGCATGATCAGCGGCGCCACCATTGCGGCTCTCGAGGAGCAGAATATCGACTACATTTTGGGCGCGCGCGAACGCTCGATGAGCGAAGTCCGCGACCAGGTGATTGACGACGATGGCGTCGCGGTGCCGCTCCTGATTCCGCGCCAGAAAGGTGCGACCGAGCTCGCGATCAAGGACGTCACCATCAGCGGGCGGCGCTACGTGCTGTGCCGCAACGAGGAGGAGGCCAAGAAGGATGCCGAGGCCCGCGCCGCGCTCATCGCCAGTCTCGAGCGCAAGCTCGCGCACGGCGACAAGACCCTGGTGAGCAACAAGGGTTATCGGCGCTTCCTCGCCACACCCCGCGACGATCATTTCACCATCGATCCCAAACGCGTCGCCCAGGACGAACGCTTCGACGGCGTGTTCGTGCTGCGCACCAATGCCAAGATGTCCGCTCTGCAGGTTGTGCTGCGCTACCGCAACCTGTTGGCCGTGGAGGACACCTTCAAGACCGCAAAGGCTCTCCTCGCTACGCGGCCGATCTTTCACAAGACCGACGCGGCCATTCGCGGCCACGTGTTTTGCAGCTTCCTCGCAGTGCTCCTGCGCAAGGAACTCCTCGACCGTGTCGCCACCCACCACCAAAAGCATCTGGAGTGGCAGCATATCGTCGACGACCTCGCCGATCTGAGCGAAATCGAAGTCGAACAGGACGGCCGGCGCGCCCGGCTGCGAACCGCTCCAGGCCCCACCATCGATTCGGTCTGCCGTGCCCTCGGTATCGCCCTGCCACCGGTTTTCCAGGAGCTGCCATCGACCGCCGCCCCAGCCTAATTCCTGTGGTGCCTAAGACTCCGCGCGACCGCTAACGCGTTGACAGGGAAACATATTTTTTCCGGAGGTGCGGAAGTTGGGTCTGGCTGCAGTCCTGGAACTCTATCGGCGCTTAAAACGAAAAAAAGAGGCAAAGAGGGTGGCT
>JBATYN010000523.1:0-3936 GCA_049674125.1 Pseudolabrys sp.
TCGCCGTGAAAGAAGATACCTCCGCCGCCGTTGTCGGCTTCAACCTGCATTTCAACACGCTGGCGAAAGCGGAGATCATGGGCCTGTTCAAGCGGTAATCGCCGCCATTACGATTGCAAGGCCACGCCGGTTGATGAGATAGTCGTGGCACACGGAAAAGGCGACACACATGATCGGCGGCCATGCGCTTGCACTTGCTACGGTGCTTGCAGCAGTTGCGGCTGCGCTAACGGGCGCTCCGATATTTGCACAACAGCAACAGGCGACCGACATGAAGCTCGTCGATGCGGGCTTCAAAACGCGTGTCGCGATAAACCCGGCGGAGGTGGCTCGCTTGAGGAATTATCCGTCGCGGACGATGTTCGTGCGGACCAAAGGGGGTGTGCGCAGGTATTATTATGTCGACCCCGACAACTGCCAATGCTTCTTCGTTGGCAATGAGGATGCGTTCAAGACCTATCGCGACATGATCACGCCGGCACAGGCATTGCCGGGAGCGATGGGCAACGGCTCGTCGCCGGGAAATACAATCATCCAGGAAATGAATGCCGACGTTGAACCTGACTATATGATGGATGATAATTATTTCTGAGGCCTAGGCCCGCGCCCGCCCCGTTTCAGCCCGCGCGCGGCTTGCCGGTGTCGTCAAAAAATTTGCGAATGCCGGAGGCGACGACGGCAGCGATGCAGAGCCAGATGATGACCGCGCCGACGCCGAACGCGGTGCGGCCGATGATGGCATTCGTTTCCCGATCGAAGAACAGGAAACTGCCCGAGAATTGCCGCTCGCCCGGCCCGAATGCGACCCAGCTCGCAACTGCGCCGAGGCAAACGCAGATCGTGAGGCCGAGCAGATGCTGCATGGCGCGCATCCAGCGCGGTGCTTCGGCCGGCAGGTCGCCGGTGGCCTGGTTGGCGTGGCCCACCGTTTGAATGACGATCGCAACGCCGGCGAGAAAAAACGCGAGACCCACACACATCACAAGCCACTGCGGACCGTGCATGTTTTTCGGGCCGCCGGGGATCGGCAGCAACCCTGCGCCGAGCACAAAGAAGTATGTGCCCGTGATCAGGGCGACAACGGCGCAGTAGTAGTTGCCTCGGGTCGATGCGGGCGCAGGTTCGCTCATGGCGCGGCCTTGGTCGCCGCAAAATTACCTTTGGCAGACTTGCGATTTAATTAATTGCCTGAATATGCCCGTATCTTACGCCCGTTCGACCCTCGCTGCGTAGCAGCCGGGTGCGGCGAAGTGGATGTGGAGATAGTCCGTCCGCGGATCGGCGAACCGCCGTTCGATCGCCTCTTCCAGCCAGATGCCCTCGATCAGCTCCCAGCCGGTCATCATCGCGTTGGAGTCGAACCCCCGCACTGCGAGCGTGCGTCTGCGCAACTGATCGGGCACGGCATCGACGGCGTCGAAGGTTTTTTCACCCTTACGCACGTAAATCGCAAAACGCATCCGATAAGGCGACTCGACGGCGTGATGCTCGTGGTTGACGAGGATCACCTCGTCGCCTGGCGTTGCGTCGGTGAGGCTGACACGGCAAGGGGAGGGCCCATCCGCAATTTTCCTGAGCGCGCCGTGCGCAGCAAGCTCTGCGTCCGAAAGCGCGAATAGATGTGCGAATTGCTCGGCTTCGAGACCACGAATGCGAAAAGTCATGACGTTTTCCCTCTTGCGAGGAAGACATTGGTGTACCGGCCGATGCAGAGACACCCGATTTCCCACCCGATTTCTGGGGTTCCCAATTCGTGTGGGACGGCCGGAAAAGCCGGGGGATAACGAGCGCCTCGCGGGGCCGCGTGCTATAAAGCCCGTCATGTCCCGCCGCCCGATATCCGATTCCCGCACCGAAGCTGAAAAGGCCTTCAAGGCCGCAACCACAAAACCGGTCGAGCAACCGGCGGCGAAAGCGCCGTCGATTCCCGGCACCAAGGAAATGGTGTCGCTGCGCATCGACCGTGACGTACTCGACTTCTTTCAGGCAGAAGGCCCCGGCTGGCAGGACCGCATCAACGCCGCGCTGCGCAAGGCAGCGGGCAAATAACAAGCGTTTCAACACCGCCCACCATCGCAAGGAGAAACCACAATGTCGTTCTCATCCGGACTTCGCGCAGCGCTGATCGCCGTGATCGCCATCGCTGGCGTAGCTTCATCGTCTGCGGCGCGCGCCGATAGCGGCAGCATCAGCTTCCGCGTGTTCAAGGCCGGCTGGTTCATCGGCGGCTCGGGCGGCAGCGGCGTGGTGGTTTTCCATGGCCGGCGATATCCGATATCGATCGGCGGGCTGAGCGCGGGCCTGGTGTTCGGCGCATCGGAGACGCGCTTCCACGGCACCGTCACCAACATCCGCAGCCCCTATGATGTCGCCGGCGTCTATGGCGCGGCCGGAATGGGCGGCGCTCTCATCGTCGGTGCACAGGCGATCGTGCTGCGTAATGAGAAGGGCGCGGTGCTGCAGCTGGTCGGCCAGCAGGTCGGGTTGCAAATCAACGCCGACCTGAGCGGCATGAGCATCTCGATGCGATAGCACCGCCGTCTGGCGATGAAACACGCGGTCGCCATCGCGATGGCGATGCTGGCGACCGCGGCCTTTGCTGCCGAGAAGAAAACCTTTAGTTACACCTGCCGCGGCGGGAGCTTCACGATCTCGGCGACTGTCGATACGTCCAATGGCGCCGGCCCGTGGAGCAAGAGTGAACCGGTGATCCTGCAGATCGATGCAGAGCCGCCGCAAACGCTCAGCGCCGATCCCGATGCGGCGCCGGAAGCGGACAGCTTCAAAAACAAAGACTCCGAATTTTATGCGCTGAAGACGTTCATCACGCTGACGCACAAGAGCCACGGCGTGGTGGTGAAATTTTATGATGGGTGTCGGGTCGACTGACCAGGCGTGGCTCAAGGCTCTCCCGCCACCTTCAAAATCTCGATCAGCTTGCGGTCGCGCCAGCGCTGGAGGTCCGCGATGCTGCGGCGGCCTGCTTCCTCCGCGACGCCCTCGATGATTGTCTTTCGTGTTTTCGGCGTGAGCTTGGGCTTGCCGAGATCGTCCATCCAGCTCTGCATCGGCCCGCCGTTATGCTCGAGGAAATGCGTCATGCCGCCTTCGCCGCCGGCCATGTGAAACGTCAGCGACGGCCCCATCAGCGCCCAGCGCAGGCCGGGGCCATAGGCGACCGCCGCATCGGCATCGGCAACCGAGACGACGCCTTCGCTGACCAGGTGGATGGCCTCGCGCCACAGCGCCGCCTGCAGCCGGTTGGCGACGTGGCCGCGCACTTCCTTGTTGATCTGGATCGGATGCTTGCCGATCGAGCGATAGAACGTCATCGCCTTGTAGACGGCCTCTGGGGCCGTCTTTTTGCCGCCGACCACTTCCACCAGCGGAATGAGATGCGGCGGGTTGAATGGATGGCCGATCACGCAGCGCTCGGGGTGTTTGCACTTCCTGGTGACGCGGCTGATGAGCAGCCCCGACGAACTGGACGCGATCACCGTTTCCGGCGGCACCGCGGCATCGAGCGTGGCGAACAATTCGATTTTGAGGTCTTCGCGCTCGGGCCCGCTTTCCTGCACGAACGTTGCGTCTTTCGCTGCTTCCGCCGGGTCCTTGAAAAATGCGAACCGCTTGCGGTCGGCGCCGGGCTGCACGATCTTGAGGGCTTCCAGCGCCGGCCAGGCATTGTCGATGAAGCGGCGGGCGAAGGCTTCGCCGTTCGGCGAGGGGTCGGAGGCGCCCACCTCGAACCCGCGCGCGAGAAAATAGGCCGCCCAGCTTGCGCCGACGGTGCCTGCGCCGATGACCGCGATGCGTTTTGTCATGGTGAACTCGCTGCTTGAGTGCAGCGCAGTCTACCAGATTGGCGCCGGGCGCCAGCACCTCAGCCCGGCGTTACGCCCTTGGCCTTGAACACGCTGACGGCTTCCGGCGTCT
>JBATYN010000524.1:0-7453 GCA_049674125.1 Pseudolabrys sp.
AGCGTGCGTTGGATCGGCGCGGCCGCATTCGGCGCCGTGTTCGTCGCAGGTGGCGCTGAGAACGTGCGCATGCCCCGGCTGCCGCCGGAGAAGCCGCCGCCAGCACGGGCCTGTGCATCGGCAGTCATGAGGGCAAAAACGGTCACAATCGCTGCAATCGCAACCATTAAGCGGTGGTGCGTCATGAACTGATCTCCCGGCAAATCGGCGACCACAAGGATATGTATGCGGTAGGCGTTATGTAAGAGCCGCACAAGCGCCACAAAGTCGCGGCGAATCCCCCTGCCAAATCACGGGAATATCATTTCGACCGTGGAACGGGCCGTGCTTCCAGCGCTTTCCTATGGCGTAATGGAGAGCACCCAATGAAGGGCCTGGTTGCCCTAGCGTTCTTTCTCTTGTTAATCGCGGTCGCGGGCGCCAAGCCCGGACCGGTCGATGAACCGCGTCCAGCGCTTGCGCTGAACGAGGCGGACATCGCGATCGGGCCGCGGGAAGTCCCGCGAGCCGCAGCGCTGGAGCGCAACTATTTTGAGGCGCAGCAACCGCAATTCAATGCGGGCAGTTTTCCCTGCCGGTTGCAACCGACCGTCTTTGAAAAGACGCGTCTCGCACAAGCATGCCACTGACAATTCCAGCCGCTGGAACCAAGCACCGAGAAAACCGTTCTCTCAACGCGCGGCAAACGGCCGCGACAACTGATGGGGCGCGACAATGCTCGGTACGATTCTGGTTGTTCTGCTGATCCTTGCCCTGGTTGGCGCATTTCCGCGCTGGGGCTACAGCTCTGGCTGGGGTTACGGCCCCTCCGGTATTGTGGGTGTTTTACTACTTGTGGTGTTGATCCTCGCGCTGACGGGCCGCGTTTAGACGCGGCGGTCATTGCACGAGAGTTTTTTTCACCTCGGCGACAAGCTGCTTGAGTGTGAACGGCTTTGCCAGGAACGCATATTGTTCCTGGCTCGGCAGGTTTTTGCTGAATGCTTCCTCGGCATAACCGGAAACGAAAATAATCTTTAGGTTCGGGTCTCGTTGGCGGAGCTCCTTGAGCAGCGTCGGCCCATCCATTTCCGGCATGACAACATCGGACACCACGAGGTCAACATTGCCATGTTTCTCGAAGGCCTCGATCGCCTCGACACCGTTACCCGCTTCCAGCACCGTATATCCACGCGACGACAGACCGCGCGCATTGAGCGCACGCAAGCCTTCCTCATCCTCGACCAGGAGGATGGTGCCCTGCCCCGTGAGATCGGCGGCGGCGGCGCGTGCCATTGAATCGGCAGCCGCCAGGGCGCCTGCGATCGCCGGGACTTCCGCCGCCGGAATTTGCGCCAGCGCCTCTTCCGCGCCGGGTACATGGCGCGGCAAAAAGATTCGGAATGACGTGCGGCCGGGCCCCGAATCCGCGTAGATAAAACCGCCGGTCTGCTTAACAATCCCGTACACCGTCGAAAGCCCGAGGCCGGTGCCCTTGCCGACTTCCTTGGTGGTAAAAAACGGCTCGAAGATCTTGTCGATGATTTCGGGTGGGATGCCGGTGCCGGTATCGCTAACTTCGACCAGCACATAGTCGGCTTTGGGCATGCCCTTGTAGGCAAATTTCCCGCATTCTTCGGTCGAAATGTTTGAGGTTCGCACTGCGAGCTTGCCGCCATCGGGCATGGCGTCACGGGCGTTGACCGCCAGGTTCACGATCACCTGCTCGAACTGCGAAATGTCCACTTTCACCGGCCACAGATCGCGACCGTGGACTATATCGAGCGTCACTTTCTCGCCGATCAGCCGCTTGAGCAGCATGCCAAGATCGCTCAGGGTTTCGCCGAGATCGAGCACTTGCGGGCGCAATGTCTGCTTGCGCGAGAACGCCAGCAGCTGCCGCACGAGCGCGGCCGCGCGGTTGGCATTTTGCTTGATCTGCATGATGTCCTTGAAGGACGGATCGGTAGGCTTGTGCGCGTTGAGAAGAAAATCGGTCGCCATCATGATGGCCGAAAGCACATTGTTGAAATCGTGCGCGATCCCGCCGGCGAGCTGACCAACGGACTCCATCTTTTGTTGCTGCTGGACGCGATTCTCAAGTGTTCGTTGCGCAGTCGTTTCCAGCGCGTAGACGATCGCAGCTTCACTGTCGCGATCCTCTTCGTCGACCGCCAGCACAAAGAAATTGGCCCAGCGTTCGGCGCTGCCGAGAAGCGCCGCCTCGACGGGCGCAATGTCACTCTGGCCCTCTGCCGCTTTGCGTATCGCAGCCTCGAGCGCGCCTCGATCGCGCCCCATGACCACCGACAGGATAGAGCGCTCGTCGCCCTTGATGAGGCCTTCAAAGGTTGTGGCAAAACGCGCATTGCTGCGCGCGATCCGGCCCGCTTTGTCAACGGTCGCGATCGCCATGGGCGTATTCTGGAAGAACCGCATGAAGCGCACCTCAGCAGCGCGCTGCGGGTCGTTGCCATCGTCTTTTGCCCGGTTAAGCGCCAGCGTACGCGAAGCACCAGGCATGCCGTCGGCGCCGAACGCCACTTTATGAAACAGGCGCACCGGCACCGGTTTGCCGCCGCGCGTCTTGAGATCGAGATCGAGGACTTCGGTCTTCACCTCGCCCGGTGCGGCGTTCAATGTCGTGAGCAGCGCCGCGCCTTCGCCGGCAATGATATCGCCGAGCTTGAGCGAGCCCGCGCCGACTTGCGCAAGGTCATGATCGAGCCACGCCGCAAGTGTCGCATTGAGATAGACAATGTCGCCGGCTGCATCGACCGAAAAGAACCCCGCCGGCGCGTGGTCCAGGTAATCAATAGCGTGCTGAAGCTCCTGGAACACATTTTCCTGACGCTCGCGGTCACGCGTCACGTCGGCGACCGACCACACCGTCATGCGCGCGTCACGCCGGCTCTCGCCAAGCGGGCGCACCCGCATGCGCAGCCAACGGCCGCCCTCACCCGCGCCGCCGGTAACCCGCACTTCTTCTTGCAGACGACGGCCTTCGCGCGCGGCTTTGAGCAGGCGGTAGATCGACTCGGAAACCTCAGGGTCGCCAATGAATACTCGCTCAATCGGCTTCACATCAGCGATGCTGGCTGCCCCAATCAGATCGAGATAAGTGGCGTTGGCGTAGTAGACGCGGCCCGCCTGGTCGCTAACCAGGATGCCGTCGAAAGCTCCATCGACCACGGCCTTGAGCAAAGGGTTGCCTTGGTCCTTGCCCGCAAATCTCAGGATGCCGGAGGCAACGGCAAACATTGCGAATATGCCGATAGTTCCAAGAGCTGCCAGTAATGTGAGGACGTAAGCCTCCACATAGTCGCGGCCGACATAGATCAAGCCGCCAGCGGCGGCGATCAAGACGCCCGCCACCAGCAACACCAGGCTGATTGAGCCGACCGGTGCATTTTGGCTTTTGTCGAAAGCCTTGCGCTCTTGCCCCTCGGCGCGATCTCGCGCCGGTGTCAGCGCTGCCGGATCATGAGTTGCCATAGTCCCTGAGTGCCTTAAGGCGCCCTATTGGCGCAAGTGCCAGCCTCGCCGTATCCCGGGCTTTGGATAATTAGTCACTGTCAACGTTTGGCCGACACCATCCGGCGCAGCCGCATCACATATCCAATCACCTCGGCAACAGCCTTATAGTGCTCGGGCGGGATTTTCTGGTCGAGCTGGACAGTAGCATGGAGCGCGCGGGCCAGCGGCGGGTTTTCCACGATGGGAATCGAATGCTCGCCGGCCACCTCCCTGATCTTGAGCGCCACGGCGTCGACACCCTTGGCGATGCAGACCGGTGCGTCCATGCCCCGGTTGTATTCGAGGGCGATTGCAAAGTGCGTCGGGTTGGTGATCACCACGGCAGCTTTCGGCACGGCAGCGATCATGCGCCGGCGCATGCGGATCTGGCGCACCTGCTTCATCCTGCCTTTGATGGCCGGGTCGCCTTCGGTCTGCCTGAATTCTTCCTTCATCTCGCGAAGCGACATTTTCTGCCGCTCGTACCATTGCTGGTACTGGAACAGGTAGTCGGCCGCAGCGACGATCGCGAGCATGGCGACCACCGAGCCCAACAATTTGAGTGCCAGCGACTGACATAGCGGAATAATCAACGATGCGTCGCTATGTGTGAGCCCTTCGAGCCTTCCGCGCTCGGGCCACATCAATGCCGTGAGCACACACCCGACCAGAACAATCTTGATCAGGCCTTTGGCCAAAGTCGCCAGCGCCTGCTTGGAAAACATTCGCTTGAGGCCGGCGGCCGGCGAAATCTTCGATAGCTTCGGCATCAGTGTTTCAAACGACCATACGAGGCGGTGCTGAATGATATTTCCGCAAAGCGCCGCCAGAATCAGGATCAGGAATGGAAGGGAAACCGCCGCAAGCATTTCGAGGCCGAGCTTCTGAAATAGCCGCGGCAAGGCGGGACCATCGACGCTGATATCGTGCGCATTGGCGACGATCCCGCGCATCGTCGTCGTCAAATCCCTGCCCATTGCTCCGGAAAATGCCATCAAGACAAGAGCAGCGCCCGCGATCACAAACCAGGTATTGACCTCCTGGCTTTTGACGACGTCGCCGCGCTTGAGCGCCTCCTCGAGACGCTTTTGTGTCGGCTCTTCTGTTTTATCGGCGTCGCCGAGATCCTCAGCCATGCGCGCGCTCGATCAGCTGTGCGGTGCGAGTTCGGTGAGAACGCCTTCGAGGTAACCGACAAACGTACCCATCATCGCACCGATCACCAAGAGCAACAGCAGCAACCCAAGCAAGATCGACAATGGCAGGCCGATAAAAAAGACCTGCATCTGCGGCATTAAACGCGACAACAAACCCAATCCAAAATTGAACAGCAGCCCGAACACAAGAAATGGCGCCGAGAGTTGAATGCCGATGCGGAACGACGTCGCGATGATGCGTGTCACGTGTTGCGCGGCGTCGCCCATCAGCGGCAACTCGCCCGGCGTAAAGATCGAATAGCTGTCGTTCATCGCCGCGATGACGAGATGATGCATGTCTGTTGCAAACACCAGCGCAACGCCGAGCACGGACAGGAAATTTCCAACCAGGAGACCCTGCTGATTTTGTGTCGGATCGACGGCGGTGACGAAGCCTAGCCCCAATTGCTGGGCGACCACGGACCCCGTGATTTGCAGGGCCGAAAGCGCCAATCGCGCGGTCAGGCCCAACACGGCGCCAATGACGAGTTCCTGGAACAAAAGCACCAGCACTGGCCCAAGAGCCTTGAGATCGACCGCATAAGCCTTCTGATGTGCCGGGAGAAGGATCGCGGTCAGTACGAGCGCAATCGTAAGCCGTACGCGTGACGGCAGGCTCAGCTCGCCCACGCCCGGCAGCAGCATCACCATGGCGCCAACCCGTGCAAAGGTGAGCAGAAATGCTGCCGCTAGCGCCGGTAAAAACGAAATGTCGACGCGCATTGCCCGCGCCTACCCACTCACGATGCGCGCGGCGATTCGCATCATTTCGGCGTGCATTTTCTCGGCCATGAACGGCAACGCGATCAGGAGTGAAATAAAGATCGCCAGAATTTTTGGCACGAACGCGATCGTCATTTCCTGGATTTGCGTCAACGCCTGCAAAAGCGAAATCGCAACACCGACCGCAAGACCAACCAGCATCACCGGACTGGAGACCACGATTAGCGTGTAAATTGCGTCGCGAGAAACGTCGAGAACTTCAGGTCCGGTCATTATCAATTCACTTGGGTTAGATTGGCATCTTCATGATGTCGTCATAGGCCTGGATAACGCGGTCACGAACCGCGACAACAGCGTCGATGGCGACCTCCGTTTCGGAGACCGCAGTTACGACGTCGACGATATTTCCTTTGCCGTTTGCAGCCGCGCGGGTTTGCGCATCGGACTTGCGGCCCATTTCAGCGACCGAGCCGATTGCTTCCTTGAGCACGGCGGCAAAACTGGTGTCGCCGTTCGCGTCACCGCCCGGCGCGCGAACGAGCACGGACGCAGGGTCGGAAGCGATGCGCGCGACGCTGGCATAGGCACTGGCGGCAGCAAGCGGTGTGGCCATGATTTACGCCTTTCAGGATTTGAGGATATCGATAGTGCGTTGGATCATGCGACGTGTTGCGCTGATCACATTGATGTTGGCCTCGTAGGAGCGTTGGGCATCGCGCATGTCCGTCATTTCCACGAGCGGATTGACGTTGGGGTATTTGACATTGCCGTTGACGTCGGCAGCGGGATGGCCTGGTTCGTATTTCACGCGAAAGGCGGACGTATCGTTCTGCACTTTGCCAAGCTGGACCAGCTGGGTGTCGAGCGTGCGGTCGAGTTCGCTGCGAAACGTCGGCACCTTCCGCCGATAGGGATCGGCGCCCGGGCTCTGCGGCGTCGAGTCGGCATTGGCGATGTTTTCCGAAATAATGCGCATGCGGCCAGCCTGGGCGCGCAAGCCGGACGCTGCGATCGTCATTGTCTTGAGAAAATCCACGGTTGCCCTCCTCAGGCGGCGCCTTGCGCGCTCAGCGTTTGCCGAGTGCGGTTTTGATGAGATTGAGACTGCGGGTGTAGAGCGCAGTCGCCGTTTGGAAGTCCATGTTGTTGGCGGCCACTTTCATCATCTCTTCTTCCAGGTTCACCGCGTTCCCTGTCGGGCGCACCTCGAAAGTGGGCGCCTTTCCGTCGCGGTAAGGAATTTGGCTGAGCCCGACCCCCTCGATATGGTTGCTATCGGTGCGCGCGAGCGACACGGTCGTGACGGTATTCGGCGTGGCGAGCGGCGCGTCGTCGAGCTTCAGCGGCGCGAGGTCGCGCGCTTGGAATTTTGGGGTGTCAGCGTTCGCCACGTTTTCGGCCAGCAGGCGCTGGCGCGCCTGAGCCCAATCGAGCCGCGTTCGCAGCATGGACAAGATCGGGATGTCACCAATCGCCATTTCCAGCTCCCCAGGGGGACGTCCCGCACCGCAGTGACGTCGCACTAGGCAGACTTTGCCGGGCGTATGGTTAATGGCAGGTAAAAATTGTGGCGAGGGAACTAGTTGCAGCTGTCGCGGCTAGTAGCGTAAATAGCCTAGAATTCGCAGCTGACTGCAAAATGCCACTATATTTGTTAATGCTCTGTTAGTATTCAGGGCGGCAAATTGTACCTAGCAGAATTAACCATTCGGGCGATTCTCATCACGATGAGTAGCCGCCCCATTACAATGAGCAGCCGCCCGATGAACGGAGCACGTTGATGTTTGAGAGCTTGTTCGGCTCGGAAATGCCGCTGGCCGCCCGGTTCTTCATCGCCTTTTTGGTGGTGCTGGCTTTGATCGGGTTGACCGCATGGCTGGTACGCCGTTTCGGCGCAAACCGCCTCGGCACGTCGGCACGTGGACGCCAGCCGCGGCTGGCGGTGATCGACGCGGCGACCGTTGATGGTCGGCGGAGGCTGGTCCTGATCCGCCGTGACAATATCGAACACCTGCTCATGATCGGTGGTCCCACCGATC
>JBATYN010000525.1:0-3418 GCA_049674125.1 Pseudolabrys sp.
ACACCAAGGCCTCATTGATATTTAACAGCTCGTTTATGTGACGGCCGTGTTCCGTGAGCTAAAGGGCCACGGGGGCTCGCGAGAGAACGGCGGCTTTTAATTGTATGAACGGCCTTATTGCGTTTGCGTTGAAGCAGCGCGTCATCATGCTTGTCTTGTTCTCTGCGACGCTTGTCGGCGGCGTGTTCGCCTTTCTCCAACTTAACATCGAGGCCTATCCCGATCCGACGCCACCAATGGTGGACGTCATTACGCAAAGTGGAGGTCTTTCGGCAGAGGAGATCGAACGCTACGTCACCATCCCAATAGAAACGCAGACTGCCGGTTTACCCAATCTTCGGTCAATCCGGACGATTTCGCTCTACGGCCTCTCCGACGTAAAGCTGCAATTTAATTTCGACTACACCTATGAGCAGGCGCTTCAGCAGGTACTCAATCGCTTATCGCAGGTTCCGCCACTACTGAATGGCGCTCAGCCACAGATTTCGCCGGTCAGTCCAATAGGAGAAATCTATCGCTACCGTCTTGTCGGACCGCCCTCATACAGTGTGACTGACTTGAAGACATTGCAAGACTGGGTGCTGCAGCGGCGATTCCGCGCAGTCCCCGGCGTGATCGATGTCACTAGCTGGGGCGGCAAGACCAAGCAGTTTGAAGTCGAGGTCGATCTAAACAAGCTCGTGGCGTCCAAACTTACGCTTCAGCAAGTGATCCAAACGCTCAACAACAGCAATATCAATGTGGGCGGTAACACGGTCGACATCGGCCCTCAGTCGGCGGTGGTTCGCGGAGTTGGGTTAATCCGGGGCATAGAAGACCTCAGCAATACGATGCTCACGCAGAATAGTGGGCTTCCGGTTCTCGTCGGCGACGTGGCGACAGTAAAAGCCGGATCCAAGCCGCGCCTCGGTATTGCCGGCATGAACAATGACGATGACATTATTCAAGGCATCGTCCTCATGCGTCGCGGCGAACAGAGCACACCAACCATCGAGCGTGTTGAGCGCGAGGTGGAAAACATCAACAGCTCTAATGTGCTGCCTCCGGGGGTCAGGATCGAACGGATTTATGATCGCAAGGATCTCATTCAAATCACAACGCGCACCGTGCTGCATAACATGGCGCTCGGAATCGCGCTCATTTTTGCGTTGCAGTGGCTGTTCCTCGGCAATCTTCGAAGCGCTTTAATCGTTGGCGCGACTGTGCCTTTCGCGCTGTCGTTCGCCGTCGGAATCATGGTGTTGCGCGGGGAATCGGCCAATCTCTTGTCAGTCGGAGCTATCGATTTTGGGCTCGTTGTTGACGCCACTGTGATCATGGTCGAGAGCATGTTTCGGCGTCTTGCCGCGCGTGACGAGTTACCGTTCCAAGCGACGATGGCATACCATGCCCACGGCAGCGATTTTCGCGGGAAGATGCTCGCCTTATTCCACGGCGCTATCGAAGTGAACCGATCTATCCTGTTCGCGGCCGCGATTATCATTGCCGGCTTCATCCCGCTGTTCACGTTGAGCGGGGTTGAAGGCCACATATTTGGACCGATGGCCAAGACATATGCATATGCCATAGCTGGCGGATTGATCGCGACTTTTACCATCACGCCGGCACTCGCCGCGCTATTGCTACCCGAGCACGTCGAAGACGCTGAGACACGATTAATGAGCGCGATCCATCGTCTGTACATGCCCATTCTCGAATTTGCCGTGAGCAATAAGAGCTGGACTTTATTGGGTGCGACGCTCCTGCTCGCCGTCGCTCTCCTGGCCGTGCGGTTTCTCGGTTTGGAATTTCTACCAAAACTTGAGGAGGGCAATCTCTGGATTCGAGCGACACTGCCTTCAACGATCTCGCTCAATGAAGGAAACAGATACGTCAATCAAATGCGTGCCGTCATCGGGAGCTTTCCTGAAGTGGAAAACGTGGTGTCGCAGCATGGCCGGCCTGACGACGGCACCGACGCCACGGGCTTTTTTAATGCCGAATTCTTTGCACCGCTCAAGCCCGCATCGGCATGGGCTACGGGCATGAACAAGGAACGGCTCACCACTGAAATGTTAGCAAGACTTCAGGCCGAATTCCTCGGTGTTGAGTTTAACTTCTCTCAGTACTTGCAAGACAACGTCTCTGAGGCTGTCTCCGGAGTAAAAGGAGAAAACTCGATTAAGTTGTTTGGCAATGACCTTCAGGCCCTCACCAAGACAGCAAACCAAATCAAGGAAGTGCTATCCACAGTACGCGGCATCACTGATCTTGCGGTGTTTACCTCACTCGGTCAGCCCACGGTCCAGATCGATATCGATCGCGCCCGCGCCGGGCGTTATGGGCTCACACCAGGAGACATCAATTCCACTATCCGCGCGTCTATTGGCGGCGAGTCTGCTGGCGAACTCTATATGCCAAACAGCGACCAACATTTTCCAATCATTGTCAGGCTGGCGCCGCGCTACCGCGATACCCCGGCAGCGATCGGGAACATTCCCGTAGGAGCACAAGGTGCAAACGGAACGGTACAATTTCCATTAACGGACATCGCAAATGTCGAGCTCGTGTCCGGCGCTGCTTACATTTACCGCGAACAGCAGCAACGCTATTTGCCAATTAAGTTCAGTGTACGCGACCGGGACTTAGGCAGTGCAATAGCGGAAGCGCAGAATAAGATCGCCCAACAAGTTTCGCTGCCATCGGGGTCTCGGCTGGAATGGGTTGGCGAGTTCGGCAACCTTCAGGATGCGATTGCTCGATTGAAAATCGTCGTGCCAATCGCGCTTGGGCTGATTGCATTGCTGTTGTGGATCAACTTCGGTTCGCTGATCGATACGTTACTTGCAATGAGCGTCATTCCGATGGCCGTTGTCGGCGGGGTTGTCGGTCTTGGCATCACCGGTGTGCCTTTCAGCGTCTCGGCTGCGATCGGATTCATCGCTTTGTTTGGCATATCAGTAATGAATGGCATCATCGTGCTGTCGCAATATAACCTTCTTGTCCGAGGGGGCATGGAGCGGACAAGGGCGATTTTGCATACCGGCGCCCTACAAATTCGTCCCGTGCTGATGACCTGCGTCATCGCAGGCGTCGGGTTGTTGCCAGCAGCGCTCTCCACCGGCATTGGCTCCCAGGTCCAGAAGCCGCTCGCCATCGTCGTGGTAAGCGGGATGACACTTGCTCCCATACTTATTCTGATCGTTCTCCCCGCGCTGATAGCGTTTTTTCCGCGCCATAGGTCCGATGTACGGCGCCTGGCTGTCCAAGCGGAGTTGACTAAATAGCTCGAAAAAGATCTTGCCCGTGACGATGTCCGCTATTGGCACAAAGCGGACATCGGCTAGTGCACTGCACATGTCCGCTTTCAGGGGTAAAGCGGACATCATTCGGACGCGTGCCAATGTCCGCTAATGACCCAAAGCAAGCATCGGACCTG
>JBATYN010000526.1:0-2882 GCA_049674125.1 Pseudolabrys sp.
GCTCGGCGTATCCGAGGCGACGGTGAAGGCGCATGTCTCCGCCATTCTGCAGAAGCTCGGGGTCGAAAGCCGCACGCAAGCAGTAATTGCAGCGGCCAAGATCGAAACCGGGCAATGGCCGCAAACCGTGGCCGCTGAAGGCTAGTTGCCGTCGTTATTCTGCTGCCACTCGCAACACACGCCATTGTGCCAACAACGCGCGCAGCGCAGCTGGTTTGATCGGCTTGTGCAGAACCTGGATGCCCTCTTCGCGAGCTTGCTCCCGCACAGCCGGCGACCGGTCGGCAGTAATCAGTATCGCCGGAAGATCGCTATAGCGCCGGCGCAGCTCGGCAATGGCCGCGATACCATTTCCGTGATCGAGGTGATAGTCGACCAGGAAACCATTCGGCATCGTTGGGCTTTCGGAGATAGCGGTTAGCGCAAACGAAAGGTCCGGGGCTTTGAGTACCTCGCATCCCCAGCCGCGCAACAATGTTTCCATGCCATCGAGCACCGACGGCTCATTGTCGACGCAAAGCGTGACGATTCCGTCGAGCTGGCCGGGGTCGATGCGCGCGTGCTCCCGCGTGGGCATTTCGATGGGTGCCTGGTCCGATCGCCGTACTGTGACAGAAAAATGCGATCCACGACCGGTTTCCGATTCGAGCTCGATCTTGCAATCGAGCACACGTGCCACACGCTCGACGATCGAAAGGCCCAACCCCAGTCCGCGCGCAATCCTGGCGCCCTGGTCGAGGCGATGGAATTCGACAAATATATCGCGCCATTTCGATTGTGGAATGCCGACGCCTGTATCGTAGACGTCAATTCGCAAGTCGTCGCCGCGCCGCCGGCATCCCACCAGCACGCTTCCTTGAGGTGTATACTTAATGGCGTTGGAGACGAGGTTTTGAATCAGCCGGCGCAGCAACCGGCGATCGGAGCGGATCACGAGGGCGCACGGTACAAACGTAAGCGTGAGCCCCTTCGAGGCGGCGAGCGGGGAAAATTCGAGCTCAATTTGACGAAACAGTTCGTCAACACGGAAGTTGGCAAATTCCGGCCTGAGTGCGCCTGTATCGAGGCGAGACATATCGAGGAGCGCGCCTAAAATCTCCTCCACCGCCTCAAGGGAAGCGTCGATATTGTCGACCAGGCGACGGTCGTCTTTTCCACCGCGTTCAATCAAGCTCGTGACATATAGGCGCGCGGCGTTGAGCGGTTGAAGGATATCGTGACTCGCTGCCGCAAGAAATTTTGTCTTGGAAATATTGGCTGCCTCAGCCTCACCTTTCGCATGAGCAAGGGCGGCGTTGAGACGCGTTAATTCCTCGGTGCGTTGGCGTACGCGACGTTCCAGCGTCTCATTCGAACGCTCCAGTGCTTCCGCCGCTTCAACGCTGGCTGTTATGTCAGTAAATGTGGTGACAGTGCCGCCGTCTGGCATGCGATTTGCTCGCACTTCAATCACGACGCCTTCGGCGAAACGCTCCAGGAACGGTTCGCTGCCCGACACGTAGCGCTCGATTTGTGCGGCCACGAATTGCTCGCCCTGATCGGCGTCAACTTTATTCCGCTTGCTATTAAAACGGAGAATGTCCGGCAGGCCAGCGCCGACCCGGATCAGGCTCGGTGGTAAATCGAGAATTTCGCCGAATTGACGGTTCCAGCAGATGAGTTGCAATTCTTTGTCGAAAACCGCGATGCCCTGGCGCACATGATCGAGTGCGGTCTGCAGGATTTCGCGATTGTATTGAATTGCGGCATTCGCATCGTCGAGCAACTTCAGTGCCGCTTTGGTCGACACCGTGCGCTTGCGCAAAAGTAGCGAAAGCACGAGACGCGAAGAGGCGCCCCCGATAGCAGAGGCGAGAATGTGTTCCGCATATCGTACTAGCCGGAAATCTGCCTCTTCCAACGGATCGAGACTGATGCGCTGTATTCCAGCGAAGCTCTCAAAAGCTGAACGCGTCCGTTCCTCGCCAAGATAGCGCGCAACTGTCGTTGTCAGTTCTTCCACCGTCACGGATGAGCGCCAGAGCCGGAAGCTCGGCGCGATCGGTGTAAAATCCGACGGCACAAAAGTGTTGGCCTGCAACTGCTCAATGGGTGAGGGCGCACGGCGCAGGGAAAACCCGATATAACAAATGATATTGAAGAGCAGGCTCCAGGCGACGCCGTGCACCAGCGGGGGAAGATCGAGCCCAAGCAAATGTTGCGGCCGCAAAATACTCAGGCCCCAGGGTCCGTCCGTGAGGATTCGTTCACCGATCACACCGATGTCGGACAGCGTAGGAAGCAGCAGCGTATAGGCCCACACCAGAAAGCCAGCGATCATTCCGGCAATGGCGCCGGCGGCCGTGGCTCGGCGCCAAATCAATCCGCCAAAGAATGCAGGTGCCAACTGCGCGATAGCGGCGAAAGAGAGGAGGCCGATGGAGGCGAGCTGTGCCTCGCCCGCCGAGCGATAGTAGATGTAAGCAAGCAGGAGGATGGCAAAGATTGCCAGCCGCCGCACAGTCAGCAGCAACGAACCAACATTTTCGCGGCCACTGATAAGCGTTTCGCGCCGCTGCAACACGAACGGCATAATCAAATCGTTCGATACCATTATCGAGAGAGCGACCGATTCAACGATCACCATGGCGGTCGCCGCCGAGAGGCCGCCGACGAATGCGATGATGGTGAACACGCTGGATCCGCTTTCGAGCGGCAGCGCCAGCACGAACATATCGCTATCGACGTTGCCGGTCGGAAATGTCAACAGGCCGGCGAGCGCGATTGGCACGACGAACAGATTTATCAGCACCAAATATACGGGATACAGCCATACCGCCCGCTTGATCTCGCTTTCATTATTATTTTCGACCACGGCCACGTGGAATTGCCTCGGCAGCAAG
>JBATYN010000527.1:0-12737 GCA_049674125.1 Pseudolabrys sp.
GGTCGGAGGGCCCCGGCGTCCCGAAAAATTTGTCGTACGTGACGATGCCTTCGACTGCGTGACGTTTTGCGAGACCGTGCTCGCTGCAGCGATCGCGGGCAGCCCTGCAGAATTCGATTCAGCGTTGAGAACAATCCGCTATCACAATGGCATCGTGAGCTGGGGTGAACGCAATCACTATTTCTTCGAGTGGGGCCAGCACAATGTTCAAAATAATGTTTTCCGTCCGGTCACCATGGACGGATCGGTGAAAATCGAGAAGGTCGTCTATTGGCACAAAGAGCTCGGAAAACGGCGATTTTCAATCGACGTGATTCCGCGTGCGACATTCCTGGCCGGCAAGGGGCAGCTCGCCAATGGCGATGTCGTTGGCTTTATCACGCGGCGAACAAATCTCGATTATTTCCACGTTGGCTTTATAGCCTTCGATCGCGGCGGCGACTTAATGTTGCGGCATGCGTCGCAGAGCCGCCACGGCGTGCTTGACGAACGCATGGATCAGTTCGTTGCAGTCAATCGTGTTCGTTATGTAACGCTGTTGCGGCCGCAGGAGCCGCATGAGGTTGCCGTGAAGAGCCCCTAAGCTGCGGCGGCCTTCGGTTTCACTTCCGCCGTATAGTCGTCCATCAGTGTCTTGGTGATGCCACCGGGGTTGAAATTCCAGTGTGCAATCTCCGCAACAGCGGTAACCTCCGCTGCCGAGCCGGTGATGAAGCACTCGGAAAAGCTAGCGAGCTCGTCAGGCATGATGCGCCGTTCGATCACCTCGAAGCCGCGTTTGCGTGCTAGCCCAATCACAGTCTGCCGGGTAATGCCATCGAGGAAACAATCGGCGATTGGGGTGTGGATCTTGCCGTCCTTCACGAAGAAGATGTTTGCACCAGTGCATTCGGCGACACGCCCTTGCCAGTCCAACATCATAGCATCGGCGTAGCCTTTCCGCTCGGCGCGATGCTTTGAGATCGTACAGATCATATAAAGACCGGCGGCCTTGGCGAGCGAAGGCGAAGTCTTCGGATCGGGTCGGCGATAATCGGCAAGGTCGAGCCCAATGCCCTTGAGGCGTTGCTCGGGATCGAAATAGCTCGGCCATTCCCAGCTCGCGATGGCGAGATGGATCGTGTTGCTCTGCGCCGAAACGCCCATCATTTCGGACCCACGCCAGGCGACCGGGCGGACATATGCTTCTTTCCGTCCGTTCTTGTCGACCACCAGCTTTTTGGCGGCGACGATCTCTGCGATGGAATAAGGAATCTCGAAGTCGAGGATGTTGGCGGAACGCTTTAGGCGTTCGGCATGTTCGGTTGACTTGAAGATTTGGCCACCATAGGCGCGTTCGCCTTCAAAGACACAGCTCGCATAATGCAGGCCGTGAGAGAGCACATGGAGGTTGGCCTCGTTCCACGGCACGAGCTTGCCGTCGTACCAGATGACCCCTTCAAGCCGGTCATAGGATTGGGCAGCCATTGTCTCCTCCTTCACGCACTTGGCAGAAGCGCTCCGCCGCTGTGATGGCGCATTTTCCGCGCCCATTCCAATACTTTGCGTCCCCGGGCAACACCCGGTATGAGTTGACCGACCGGTACGGACAGCATCCGGCTCACCAACAGGAGCCCAGAAATGCGATTTTCCGCACGATCCTTTCGTCCATAACGGTGTTTTTGTAACATAAAACCAAAATATGTCAACATGGCTGACATAAATGTGAACAGCAAATCCGTAGCTCCCGGCGCGAGTGTCGCCGAACGTTCCGCGGCCGGTGCATCGCCGGCGAGGGCGGCCGAGCCCGTGTGGGACATCATCGAATTGCTGTTCTTTGCGTATCGCGATTTCGTCGGTGATCCTGACGAGGTACTCCTCAAGCTGAGCTTTGGGCGTGCCCATCACCGGGTGCTTCATTTCGTGAATCGCAATCCCGGGATGAAGGTTGCCGACTTGCTTGAGATCCTCAACATCACCAAACAGTCGCTCGGCCGTGTGCTCAAGCAACTGGTCGATCAAGGTTACGTGTTGCAGAAAGAAGGTGCGCAAGATCGTCGCCAACGGCTGCTGTACGTAACGTCGAAAGGCGAGGCATTGGCACTCAAACTTGCCAACTTGCAGACCCAGAGAATTAATCGCGCGTTTGGTGAGCTCGGGCCCAACGCGCACGAAGCGGCGCGCCGGTTCCTTACGTCCATGATCGACACCGACAATCGCGACAGCGTGTTGCGCCTTATTACGCGCGCCGACCGTGCATCGAAGACACGAGGTTGATTTGACGGCAGGAGCTTCGGCGATGACTTTGCCCGCCACGCTTCCCGATGATGCGCCGCATCTGCTGGTGGTCGACGACGACCGCCGTATACGCGACTTGCTCTCGCGCTTCTTGAGCGGGGAGGGCTATCGCGTAACCACGGCTGATACCGCGACGGACGCTCGTGCGAAGTTGAAAAGCCTTAGTTTCGATCTCCTCATCCTCGACGTGATGATGCCCGGCGAATCCGGGTTCGATCTTGCCAAAGCGATCCGCGACGATTCCAACGTGCCGATCCTGATGCTGACGGCACGAGATGCTGCCGAGAGTCGTATTCGCGGGCTGGAAATGGGCGCGGACGACTATTTGTCAAAACCTTTTGAGCCGCGTGAGCTATCGCTGCGCATCGCCAATATCCTCAAACGCGCGCAACCGGCACCGCGGCCGCCTGTAGAATCCGTGCGCTTCGGCCCGTTTGTTTATCATCTGGCGCGCGGTGAATTGCGCAAAGGCGAGGAGACTATCCGCCTGACCGACCGTGAGCGTGAGATGCTGCGTATCCTTGCAGGCACACCGGGCGAAACCGTGCCCCGCCTGTCGCTCGCAGGCGATGGCGGCTCGGTGAGCGAGCGCGCTGTAGACGTGCAGGTCAACCGTCTTCGCCGGAAGATCGAGCGCAATCCGGCCAATCCGCTATTCGTACAGACGGTGCGTGGCGTCGGCTACCGATTGGTAATAAGCACGTGACCAGTCTCGATATCAGCAATGGTGTACGTACCGCACTTGTGCGGCTGCGTGAGGCTTGGGAATGGTACGACGCAATTCCACCCGTGCGGAGAATTCATAGCGCGCTTGGTCAAGTTGCAGACGGCTGGCGCAAGATCAGCCGCTGGCTGAACAGCGTAATGCCGAAAGGGCTGTATGCACGCGCCTTGCTGATCATCATTGCCCCTATGGTGATCCTGCAGTCGGTGGTCGCCTTCGTGTTCATGGAGCGCCACTGGAACGTTGTCACGCAGCGGTTATCAGCGAGCGTGGTGCAAGACGTTGCTGCGTTGATCGATATTTATCGGGGCTATCCGCAAGATGCCGACCAGGCACAGATACGCCGCATCGCGCAGGAGAGGCTCGGCCTGGTGGTCGACTTCCTTCCATTGACCGATATGCCGCCACCCGGCCCTAAGCCATTCTTTTCATTGCTGGATCAGGCTCTATCGGACGAGTTGCGTCGGCAGATCGGACGCCCGTATTGGATCGATACGGTCGGCAAATCCGCGCTCCTCGAAATCCGCGTACAACTCGACAACAATGTGATGCGAGTATTCGCACGGCGCAGTGCCGCTTACGTGTCCAATTCGGAAATCTTCCTGCTCTGGATGGTTGGCACTTCAACGGTTTTGTTGATCGTCGCCATTATTTTTCTACGAAATCAAATCAAGCCGATTTTGCGGCTGGCTGATGCCGCCGAAAGTTTTGGTAAGGGACGTGAAGTGCCGAACTTCCGCCCGCGCGGTGCGCGCGAAGTGCGGCGTGCGGCAGCGGCATTCATTGAAATGAAAACCCGCGTCGAGCGGGCGATGGAGCAGCGGACGGCGATGCTTGCGGGCGTGTCGCACGATTTGCGCACGGTACTTACGCGCTTCAAACTCGAGCTCGCCTTGATCGAGGAGTCGCCGGAAGTCGATGCTATGAAGAAGGACATCGACGAGATGGCGCGCATGCTGGAGGCCTATTTGGCCTTCGCCCGCGGTGACAGCGGTGAGATTGCAGCACCAACCGACATGGCAGAATTCCTGGAAGAACTGAGGCTGGACGCCGAACGCCACGGCCATACGACCAGCGTCGTGTTTCACGGACCGCCGATTGTCACGGTGCGGCCCGCGGCGTTCAGGCGTTGTCTTGCAAATCTGGTGTCAAACGCCGCGCGCTTTGCACCTTCAATTTCGATCACCGGCCATCGTGACCATCGCTACCTGACTGTGACGGTTGACGATGACGGGCCCGGTATTCCCGCCGAGATGCGCGAAGAAGTGTTCAAGCCGTTTTTGCGGCTTGACGATGCGCGCAATCAGGACGAGGGGGGCACCGGATTGGGACTCGCAATCGCGCGCGACATTGCCCGATCGCACGGTGGCGACATTACGCTCGGCGACAGCCCGCTTGGCGGCCTGCGCGCAAGCGTGCGCGTTCCAATTTAGGCGACCTCGGCTTCCTCGTTGCGCGTACGGCGGCGCCGGCGCGGTCCTCGCAGCACGCACTTCGGGATCGCACAAAGGTCATCAAGAAATCCGACCCAGCGCTCGCCACTAGCAAGACCGCGATCGAGCGCGGCCATAGTACGGTCGAGACCTTCTTCCTCGTCGTCGATCCATACTGACAGCACGCGAGCGAATATGAGAGCGGCACCTTGCGCGCGCAACGTGCCACGCGGACCTGACGCACGGATTCCCGCGGCTTCGAGCATCCAGTGTTGCGATCGCACCGCCATGGCGTTGAGTGCAAAGGCGAGGCCCGGATTGCGCCGTGCCGAGCACATGAGCGAGCGAACCGCATCTCTATACGGACCGAGCGCTTCCAGCCGTCGCATCAAAACGTCAAACAATCGCTCGCGCGCGGGCTCCTCGGCCATGTCGGCATCGCCACCTGCGAGCACTGCACGGTCTATGTCCTTGATGTGGGCGGCGATGATGGCGAGCGTCGAACCGAATTCGCTCCGCAATTGTGACAATTTGATTCCCGCCTTGCCCGCCACTTCAGCGACGCCGACTCGTTCGAATGAATGCTCGGACAACAACGCCATCAAGGCATCGATCGCCTTGTCATGGTCGCTGGTGCCGCGTGGTGTGGTTGTGGCGGGCGCTTTGCGTGCAGACTTGCGCTTGCGGGCCATGACGGCCTCCCATGGGCAGTTCGTGACCCCCTAATGTAGGTTTGTCTTGCCGATGGTTCTAGAGCGGGAACTACCCAGCGAGCTCGCGCGAGCGGCGGGTTGCGGCGTCAATCGCGCGCGTCAATATTTGGTCGAATCCGTTCGGCCCCATGAGGATCTCTAGTGCGGCAGCTGTTGTGCCGCCGGGGGAGGTCACATTTTGCCGAAGAGTTGCAGCATCCACATTCGAGCGATGCAATAATTCGCCGGATCCGGCCACGGTTTCCTGCGCGAGCCGCGTCGCGAGCGCCGGCGGCAGACCGGCTGCGATGCCGGCGGTGGCCATGGCTTCGGCGAGCAAAAAGACATAGGCGGGCCCCGAGCCTGACAATGCGGTCACGGCGTCCATCAAGGCTTCGTCGCCGACCCACTCTACCTTTCCGATAGCGGAGAGGAGGTCGGATGCCAGTTTGCGCTGCCGCGTCGAAACGCTCGCGTTTGCTACGGCCACGCTAATGCCGCGCCCGATCGCCGCCGGTGTGTTCGGCATTGCGCGGACGATCGCTGCGCCTGACGGCAACGACCTCTCCAAAAATCCGATGGTGCGGCCGGCCATGATCGACACCACCAGCGTGGTTTTGCCGATGTAAGGGCCAAGTTGCGGCACAGCTTCGGGCGCCGTTTGTGGTTTTACGGCAATGACCACAGCGTCGGCTTTGGCCGGCTTACTTTTCGGGTTGAGTTTAAGCCCCCGTCTGGCCACAGCCTTTACCGCCTTGTCCGGGTGCGGCTCAATCACGACGATCTGCTTCGGCTTAAGCCCGCGCGCGAGCCAACCGTCGAGCATAGCGCTGCCCATCTTGCCGGCGCCGACCAAGATGAGCGTTCCGCGAAATTTTCTGAGACTGTGCGTCCTACGAATGGCCATGGCCGATCACCGGCCTTACGCCTCGCCCGAGGTCTCGAACATAGCAGCATCGAGCGCCTCTTTGGCGCCCTTGCCGGCCCAGACCACGAACTGAAAAGCAGAGAAATAGCGTTCGCACGCTTCGAGCGCGGTGCCGAGCAGTGCCTCGCATTGCTTTCCGGAGGCCTCCGTGCCGCCCGCCAGTACCAGCGCGTGCCGGAACATAACGATGCCCTCGGTGACCCAATGATCAAAATGACCGACCCACAGTCGTTCGTTAATCAGAGAGATTAACGCCTGGACCTCAGTGCGCCGGCGTTCGGGCACACGCAGATCGAATGCGCAGGCTAGGTGGAGCGCTTCGATGTCGCCCATCCAGGTGTAGGAGAGCTGGTAGTCTGTCCAGCGCCCGGTGACCAGGATGGTGATCTCATCATCGCTGGCGCGCTCGAAGGACCAGTCATTGCCGGTCGCTAGCCGTTCGACGACGTCGAGAGGATTGACGCGAGGTTCATCTGCGTAGCTGGCCAGGGACATGACGTCTCCGCTTTGCCGAATGGAGCGAGAGGAAACGCACGCCACCGCACGCGCACGGCACCAGCAAGACCCGATGTGGGCCCGGACCGCACGAAGACGCAGGGGTTACGGGATGCCTTGACGACGAAACCGAATCACCAAGTGATTCGACTATATCCTGCTTGATTCCGCGCGCCAAAGGCATCGTCAAGTGCCATGAGCCGTGATTTGCCTGTCATAGGCAACTGCGCAGCATTGACTCTCCACAACGAATACTGCGTCAAGGTGACTCGGCAGTGGATAACTCGTTAGGCGGTCAGGAAAAATGCATACTGGATTCACGTCCAGCAGCGACCGGCAATACCGGGGCTAGTCGAACAGGCTCGATACCGACTCTTCGGCGGCTGTGCGCCCGATCGCTTCGCCAATCAGCGACGCGATCTCGAGGATGCGGATGTTTCCAGCGGCCAGCACTCCTTTGGTCGGCTGAATCGAGTCCGTGATCACAAGTTCCTTGAGGCGGGAGCCCGCGATGCGCTTGACGGCCCCGCCGGAGAGGACGCCATGGCTAATGTAGGCGTAAACGGCCTTGGCCTTATTCTCGAGCAGTGCATCGGCGGCATTCACGAGCGTGCCGCCGGAATCCACAATGTCGTCCACCAGGACGCAGGTGTAACCTGCGACGTCACCGATGACGTTCATAACCTCAGAATCACCGGCTCGCTCGCGCCGCTTATCGATGATGGCGAGAGGGGCACTGATGCGCTTCGCCAGTCCGCGCGCCCGCACCACGCCGCCGACATCGGGCGATACCACCATGACATTATCGAGCTTAAATCGCTCTCGAATGTCCCGGACCATCACCGGCGACGCATAGAGATTGTCGGTTGGAATGTCGAAAAATCCCTGGATCTGTCCGGCATGGAGATCGAGCGTCATCACGCGATCGACGCCGGCGCGCGTAATCAGATTAGAGACCAGCTTGGCTGAAATCGGCGTGCGCGGGCCGGGCTTTCGATCCTGTCGGGCATAGCCGAAATAGGGGATTACCGCCGTGATGCGCCGCGCCGACGAACGCCGCAGGGCATCGATGATGATCAGCAACTCCATGAGATGGTCGTTAGCGGGAAATGACGTCGACTGGATCACGAAAAGATCGGCGCCGCGCACATTTTCTTGAATTTCGACGAAAATCTCCATATCGGCGAAACGCCGCACCACGGCCTTCGTCAGCGGCAGTTTGAGATATTCGGCGATGCCCTGGGCCAGCGTAGGGTTGGAATTGCCGGCGACGAGCTTGATTGCTCCGTTCTTACCCGACATCCTGAAATCCTCGCCCTCACTCCCGCCACAGGCGGCGTGGTCATAACAAGGCGGGCAGGGCGCGGCAATACGGCTACAGAAAGATGCGGGAAGCTTTAACCAACAGGATGAATTGGTCCTTAGCGGGTCGAAGCCGCCAAGGTCAGCGTCTCCGGCTCCGATAATGCTGCCGAGACAGTGGGGCGGCGGCGCGGCAATGGTACTGACTCGGCACCATCCGCGCTGGCGGTGGCATCGGATGCATCCGCAGCGACGCGATCGGCGGCCGACAGGCGGGGGAACATGCCCGCCGCCTCAGGAGAGGATTCGGTGGGGCTAGCCATTGCCACATTGGGCTCGGTTCCGGCCGGCACGCTGCCGGGCGCGACTTCCGGAGAGGTCAGGAAAGTGGCGAGTTGGTCCATGCTGGCCCGGGCGATCTGGCGCAACATTGCATCGTCTGCAGCCGCCCAAGCGTCACGATGCCGAACTTTTGCAGTTTCCTCGCCGCTAATTCGTAGGGCGCGGTTTTCGTCCTGGTCGAACACATCCCAAACCCAGGTGATCGTGGTTTGACGCTTCGTTACTTTGACGGCGAGATAGCCGCGCACGCGGAACGCCGAGGGCTGCTCACGCGAAATCACGGCGAGGCGGCGCGTCTGCGCTTCATTGTTGAGGTCTTGAACGAGTTTCTGGAATTGAGCGGGCGGCAAACCATCCACGGAATCGAAGGCGACGGTGGCGCCGCGGGGCTGCGTAGCCGACACAGCCTGATTGTCAGGATTGCAACCGGACAACGCCAGCGCGCATGCGGCTGCTAGCAGCCCGCTCAGATGCGGGACACGCCACGTCGCGCCGATCGCGCGGTGACCCAAGCTCCAGTCCATAGACACCCCTGCGGCCTTGTTTTTGGTCTTCGCAGTCGTCGGCCTGGGTAAAGGGTAACGGCAAGGACACGTTCGAGTCCAGACGCCGGGAACAACGCTAGTCCTTAAGCGCGATCGCATTGACATGCCGACCATAGTCCGGCTCACCGCGAAGGGTCGTACGCCGATAACTGAAGAACCGTTCCGGCTCGGCGTAGGTACACAATCCGAGATCCTCGAAATGTGCGATGCCGGCACGCTTTACGCGCTCTGCGATAAAGCCGGTGAGATCAAACATGGAGTGGTCCGCGCGGTGCGATGGCGTGAAGAAACGCGCATTGGCCGTATCAGCCGCAGTGAAGCGCTCGACAAATTCAGGACCGACTTCATAATTGGCCTGCCGGATGGTCGGCCCGAGCGCAGCGATGATACGACCACGATTGGCGCCAAGCTGCTCCATCGCGCTGATCGTCCCTTCAATGATGCCGGTGAAGGCGCCGCGCCAGCCGGCATGGGCCGCGCCGACGACACCTGCTTCGTTGTCAGCAAACAGCAATGGTCCGCAGTCGGCGGTAGATACCCCGATCGCCAGCCGCGGGATCCGCGTGACAATCGCATCTGCGCGCGGGCGGTTTTCGACTGTCCACGGCGCTTCTGCGACTACGACGTTGGGTGAATGAATTTGATACGGCGTTACCAGCCGATCCGCGCTTACGCCCAGCGCCGCCGCCATGCGCGCACGATTTTCGGCGACCTTGTCGGGCGCATCGTTAGAGCCGACGCCCCCATTGAGAGATGTATAGACGCCTTGCGACACGCCACCCGCACGCGTGAAGAAGGCGTGATGGATGCCAGCAAGCGTGGCGAGTGAAGGAGCCTGAAGCATCATGTACCGTTCCGGGCGGTCTAGGCGAAGATAGATAATGCGCGCCGTGGTGCGCAGCTAGCGGATTACATTTCAAATCCTGGCGGTGCACCAAGCGAAGAATGTGAAAATGCGGCGACCTTGAATAACTCGCCCATTGCCGTGCGGTCATGGCCAATCAGACGTGCCAAAGCCTGATCGATTTCTCCGGCACGGGCCGCGTTGGCCTTGAGCGCAATAGCGCGCTGTTCAACGCCGATGCGCCGTAGGAACTGCGATTGTTCGATCGGCCCAAAACCCACCGTCCCCATCGCCTCGATTGCACGCGCCAAGGCATTGAAATCCACGTGCGCCGTGAGATCTAGTTCACCTGGCATCGTTAGTGGATCTGCAAAAGCGTGTTGTCCGACGGCCTGCAGGGTCTCGCCTAGGCCGGTTTCCGTGTGCCCATAGTCGATCACCAATGCGGCGCCTCGGCCATCGGAAACGCGCCGGCCCACCTCCATCGCTACGGTGTCGGCGCGCCATTCGAAGATCGCACCGGCGCGCGGCGCACGCAGGGCAGACGGCAGCAAAGTCTGAAAAAAGGGGATCGGTTCGGCAGCGATAGTAAAGGCAAGTTGGTCGTTTGAATCGGTGTGGATCCGCCGTTCGTGCCAGCCACGTTCGGTCTTGATCGCCTGGTTGACCGGCAAAGCGTCGAAAAATTCATTCGCGAAGATGATCGCAGGGCCCGTCGGTACATCGGCGAGTTGGGGATGCCAGAACGCCGGAACGCCCGCGTCTTCCAGAGTCACTTCCTGCTGCGCTTGCAGCAGTGGACTCATTTCGACCAGATGCACGACAATCGCCGCACGGAATTCAGGTACGATTTGAATGGCGCGAAGTGCATCTTTCATCATGGTGCCGCGGCCCGGGCCAAGTTCGACCAGGCGCACATTCTCAGGTGCGCCCATCTGCTTCCAAACGGTGCACATCCAGAGACCGATGAGTTCGCCGAACATCTGGCTGACTTCCGGCGCGGTGATGAAATCGCCACGTGCCCCGAACGGGTCGCGGGTCACGTAATACCCATGTTTAGGGTCAAACAGGCAAAGCGCCATGTACTCGGCGACAGGCATTGCGCCGGCCGCTGTGATCCGGCGGCGAATTTCCAGCTCAAGCGGCGAACGGCCCTCCACTAACCACCCCGCCGCGCCGGATGATTTAGCGCGTAGACGATGAAGCTGACCCCTGCGAGGAAAAGCGGTATCGACAATAATTGCCCCATCGTCGCGCCGCCCCACAGGAAGCCCAACTGGGCGTCGGGCTCGCGGAAGAATTCGCAAATCGTACGTGCGATCGCATAGCAGACTGCGAAGCTGCCAATAATCATGCCTGGCCGCTTGAGCGCGCCGGCGCGCATCAGCAGGGCCAGTATCGCAAGCAATACAAGTCCTTCAAGCGCGGCCTCATAGAGCTGGCTTGGATGCCGCGGCAATGGCCCGCCATTCGGAAATATCATGGCCCACGGCACATCCGTGGGGCGGCCCCACAATTCGCCGTTGATGAAATTTGCAACGCGGCCAAGAAACAGACCAATAGGTCCCACCGCGCACGTTATGTCACCAACCGACAACACTGGAATGCCGCGCTTGTAACCAAACAGCAGCACGGCGACGACACAGCCCGTGAAGCCGCCGTGAAACGACATGCCGCCGTTCCACAGTTGCACGATTTCTGCTGGGTGCGCAGTGAAGTGCGGCAAGTTATAGAACAGGACGTAGCCGATGCGCCCACCCAGAATAATGCCGAGTGTCACCCACAATATGAAATCGTCGAAGTCGGTGACGGTCATAGGCGCCTTGCCGCCCCACAGCTTTTCGGAACGTATTAGGAGACGGGCATAGGCCCAGCCGATCAAAATCCCAAAGATATAGGCCAGCGCGTACCAGCGAATGGCGAACGGACCCAGATGCACGAGCACCGGATCGAAGTTGGGGTAGGGAATGACGAGCAAGGGCATTGTTGTGTCCGACTCGCGGCGTATCGTGTCGCGCGATTGGTAGCATGCCGGGCCTTGCGGCGGGATCACCGGATCGCCATTGTGGACGCATATTGAGATCATCCAAAGGCAAGGTGACGGCGCGCGGAGGCAAACATGACCCAGACCAGCAACCGCTTTTTCGACGAAATGGCGCGTCTGATGAATGACGCAGCCGGCGTTGCGCAAGGCGTGCGGCGCGAATTCGATACACTGTTCCGCAGCCAGGCCGAACGCATTCTGCGCGACCTCGACGTCGTGCAGCGCGAAGAATTCGAAGCGGTCAAGGAGATGGCGCGTCTCGCTCGCGAAGAAAACGAAGCCCTTAAGGCGCGCATCGCGGCGTTGGAGGCCAAGGCCGAAAAGCCTGCCAAGAAGGCCAAGGATTCCGCCGCCGGCTAGGCCTTTAACGGTATCTATTGTGGATTTCTTGCCCTTTCCGGGCGCCACCGCTATAACCCGCCCCGTTCGCGGCCCCCGGCACCCCTGGAGGCTTGCCGCGTTCGTAGGCGGCGAAAAAAGCCGCCTTTTCCATTGGCTTAAACGAGGATTCAAACATGGCGACCGTCCAAGAGTTAAAGGCGACGGCGCGTCCGAAAGGCGGCAAGGGGGCCGCTCGGGCTGCGCGTCGCTCCGGCCGAGTGCCGGGCGTAATTTACGGAGAGAACAAGCCCCCGATGATGGTCCTGCTCGACCATGACGAGCTGCGTCAGCGCATTTATGCGGGGCGTTTTCTTACTACACTCTACAATCTCGATGTGGACGGAACCAAGCACCGGGTGATCCCACGCGACTTCCAACTCGATGCGATCAAGGATCTGCCGATGCACGTCGACTTCCTGCGCGTATCGGAAGGCGCCACCATTCGCGTGCACATTCCCGTGCATGTGCTCAATGCCGACCAGGCACCCGGCGTGAAACGCGGCGGCGCGGTCAACATTGTTACGCATACAGTCGAAGTGATGTGCCCGGCCGACGCTATTCCCGAATCGATCGACGTCGATATTGCTAGCCTCGACATCAATCACTCCAAGCATCTCACCGACGTGAAACTTCCGGCCAATGTTCGCGTGATCGGTCGTGCGGACATGACGCTGGTGACCGTCGTGCCGCCGTCGGGCTACGCGGAAGAAATGAAGGCCGCCGCCGAAGC
>JBATYN010000528.1:0-7355 GCA_049674125.1 Pseudolabrys sp.
AACCTGTTTGACGCGATTGAGCAGCGGCGCGAGATTTCGCTCGACCGTTTCATTTTTGCGCTCGGCATCCGCCATGTCGGTGAAACCACAGCGCTGGCGCTGGCGCGCGGCTACGGTTCATGGAAAGCCTTTCATGACGCAGGGCTAAAGGTCGCCAAAGGAGACGAGGAAACGATTGCCGAGATGGATGCTCTCGACCAGATCGGCGACACTGTGATCCATGCCGTCGCCGCCTATTTCGGCGAGAGCCACAACCGCGGCATTGTCGAGCGGCTGACCAAGGAAGTTAAAATCCTCGATGCTGAAAAGCCTAAAAAGGATACCGCTGTTGCGGGTAAGACAGTCGTTTTCACCGGGGCTTTGGAGAAAATGACTCGTGAGGAGGCCAAAGCCCAGGCGGAAAGGCTTGGCGCCAAAGCCGCCGGCTCTGTCTCGAAGAAGACCGATTATGTTGTCGCTGGCCCCGGCGCAGGCTCAAAGCTGGCGGATGCCAAGAAGTTAGGCGTAAAGGTTCTTACCGAGGACGAGTGGCTGAAGTTAGCGGGAGGAAAGTCGCTTTGACCGCTCGTTGCCGCGCAGAAATCTCCAGATGAATCACTACCGCGTCTTTGATCGCACCCTGCGTTTTTGCTTTCGTGGGGACGAACGGCGTGCTGGCTTTGGCTTGGTGGAATTGAGCGCCTGCGTGGCCTTCTCCAGCCATTTGCGCGTCCCCTTGTCGACAAGAGGACCGAGCACTTCGTGTACTCGCTCATGGTAGCTGTCGAGCCACGCGCGCTCTTTCGACGTTAGCATGCGGCCGTCTATCAGGCGTTTGTCGATCGGCGCGAGCGTCAGTGTTTCGAATGCATTGAGTGGTTTTTCGGCTCCGATCGGCTCAGGCGCGGCGATCACAAGCACGAGGTTCTCGATGCGGATGCCGTAGGCAGCGGTTTTGTAGTACCCCGGCTCGTTCGACAAGATCATGCCGCGGCGAAGGGCCACGGTGCCGAGCTTGGATATGCGTGCCGGTCCCTCATGAACTGACAAATAACTGCCGACGCCATGTCCAGTGCCATGGTCGAAGTCGAGCCCGGCTTGCCACAAAGCTGTGCGGGCCAGCGGATCGAGCTGCGCACCGCTGGTGTTCTCGGGAAAGATGGCAGTCGCAATGGCAATGTGGCCTTTGAGCACCCGCGTAAAACGGTCGCGCATCTCATCACTCGGTTGGCCGACAACCACAGTGCGAGTGATGTCGGTGGTGCCGTCTTCGTATTGTGCGCCGGAGTCGATCAAGAACGGCTCATTTTTACCGATGCGGCGGTTGGATCGCTCGGTCACGCGGTAATGCACGATGGCGCCATTCGGCCCGGCGCCGGCAATCGTGGGGAACGAGATATCCTTGAGCGCTCCGGTATCGCGGCGGAAAGTCTCAAGCGCGGCTACTGCATCAATTTCGGTGAGTTTGCCCGAGGGCGCTTCCATATCGAACCAGGCCAAAAAACGCGCGACCGCCATGCCATCGCGCCTATGGGCGGCACGGCTGCCAACGATCTCCGCGTGGTTTTTCGTCGCCTTCAGGAGCGCAATCGGATCGGCGCCGCGCTGGGGTTTGGCGCCCCCGCCGGCGAGTACGCGAGTGAATGCATCGCCGGCACTCGCTTGGTCGAGCCTGAGAGTTTTGTCCCTGAGCTTGCCCAGGTCACGGATAAGGTCATCCGGCGGGTGAACGTCGGTGAATTCCTCCAGCGCCTGGCGAACATTGTTATTGAGCTTGCTGCCATCGACATAGAGTACCGGCCGGCCCTCGCGTGGAATGAGTCCGTAAGCGAGGACGAGCGGCGTATGCGCGACATCCGCGCCGCGAATATTGAATACCCAGGCCACATTCTGCGGGTCGGACACCAGCAATGCGTCGGCGCGCAGTTTCGCGAGCTCTGCCCGGACGCGCTTGATCTTGTCGGAGGCGGCCTCGCCGGCGAACTTTATCTCGCGCACGCTGATCAGTGCGGCGGGCGGCGCCGGGCGATCGCGCCAAAGTCCATCAATTGGGTTGCTGTCGACAGCCACCAGCTCGGCGCCAGCTGCACTGCATGCTTTCCTGAGTCGTTCGGCCTGTTCGCTGGTGTGCAGCCATGGATCGTAACCGAGCCGGTCTCCACTTTTTAGCTTTTGCTCGAGCCATTGCTCCGGCGGACGTTCCACCAGATGCTCAATCGAAAAAATATTTCCGTCGACTTGAGTGTCGGCCTGAAGCGTGTAGCGGCCGTCGACAAACAGCGCTGCGCTTGCGGCCAGCACGATTGCCGCGCCCGCCGAGCCCGTGAAGCCGGTGAGCCACGCCAGCCGCTCTTCACTCGCAGGCAAATACTCGTTTTGCTGACGGTCAGCACGGGGCACCATAAATCCGGCGAGCCCGCGTCGTTTCAACTCTGCCCGCAATTCGGCGACGCGCTTTCCACTGTGCGTGTGTTCGCTCGAATCGTCAAATGACTGGAAATGGGCTTTAAACATGCGCGGCACTCTAGCGCCCCAAACGGCCGTAGCAATGCAGGCATGCGCACGCCGTCGGTCGGCGCCCGTGCAAGCGTTGCCTGAACCTGGCGAAAAATTTTGCTGTGCTGACGGCTAATTCAGCAACGAATCCACTGTTTGATTCAATTTTGTGCATCGCACTTATTTGCCGCAATGATGCCATCGATCTCTACAGGTGATTAATCGCTTCATACCGTAAATTCAGGGCTTCCATGCATTGTCATGTCTACTTTGAGAGGCCACATGGGTTATGTTGCATTGCAATAGTTCAGCCGCGATTCGCATACCGCTTGCTGAAATTTTTTCGAGAAGGAGACTTGATATGGTTGCTGTAACTTATGGCGTTGCCCGCGTCCCGGCCAACAAAGCCAACGAGCAGGCGCAAGCCGCCGCTCCGCGCAAGACTTTTTTAGTCCGTTTTATGGAAGCCCTGATGGAGTCACGGCTGCAGCAGGCCCACCGCGAGATCGTAAGACATGCGCACCTGTTGCCGCGCGCGTTAGACGAACACGGCGACCGGTTGACCAATACTGACGAGGCGCCGTTTGGTGGTCGGTAAGCGTAAGCTTTCACCAGCGAAGCCGCCCCGGTCATCCCCGCCCGGGGCGGTTTTGTTTTACACGTTCGTCACGGCGATCGGCGGCGCGCACCTCCGCGCCGGAGGATCAATGTAACCCAGTCGCCGAGCGGAATACGCCGCTCGAGTGCGAAGCCCTGGGCGCGGTAGATCGCAAGAATAGCATTAGCGTGACCTGCCAGCAGGCCAGAAAGTACGATGCGTGTGCCAGGGGCGGAGAGCGCGCGGAGCGGTACGGCTAGTCGCGTTAACGGGGCCAGCAGAATATTGGCGAAGATCAATTGGTACGGCGAACGCGTAATGATGGTTCGTGCGTGGGTACCAGTCGCGCGCGCGAACGTTATCGTAGAGGCGACGCAGTTAAGCTTGGCGTTGCTACGCGCAGCGTGGACTGCAATCGGGTCGATATCGCTCGCGACAATTTGGATCCGCCATCGTCGTGCGGCCCCAATAGCGAGCACGCCCGAACCGGTTCCGATGTCGAGCACGCGTTGAGGTTTGCGGCGTTTTGCCAAATCGTTGAGCGCTAAAAGGCATCCGCGCGTCGTACCGTGGTGACCGGTTCCAAAGGCGAGTGCGGCCTCGATTTCGATGCCGATACTATTTGCCTTGACGCGGGCGCGGTCATGGGCGCCGTGGACGACAAACCGGCCCGCGCGCACCGGTTTGAGACCAACAAGACTCTGGGCGACCCAATCCGCGGCGGCGACTGCTTCAATGCTCAGTGCATGTGCCGCCGCGGCGCCGGCTGCGAGTTCGACCAGCCCGCGCAGCCTTGCCTCGTCGGGAGCAGCGCGGAAATGAACCGCCACTTGCCAGTAACCGTCGTCGTCCTCAAAGGCGGCACAGACGGTTTCCTCGGCGTCCAGGATTTCACCGAGATAGGCCGCTATGCGGCGGGCGGTCGTTTCGTCGCAGGCAAGGCGGGCAACCGTGGAAGGCGCATTCATTTGGTGCAAGTTTGCCTTTCGCAATCGTCCAAGCAATGGCTATTTACGCGTTGTGACGATCGAAAGGCCTCATCCCAACGAACTTGAAGCACTTGCTTTGGCCCGCCGTAACGGCTGGCCGGAGGATATGCGCGTGTTGATTGACCGCTACCCCCGAGAACTGTGGAATGCCCATGCCAATCTCGGCGACATGGCGCGATTTTGGTTGTCGCGGCACGCCATGTTCCGCGAGTTAGCAACGACAATCGATAACATTACGGCACAGTTTCGAGCCGGGCGGCTTCTGCCCGCTGAATTCGCGCGGCAGTTCGTGCCCCGGCTTCAGTTCATCCTCGACCAACTTAATGTTCACCACCAGATTGAAGACCTGCACTATTTTCCGATCTTTCGCGCGGCGGACGTGCGCTTGGCCCGCGGGTTCGACGTGTTGGAAGGTGACCACCATGACATCCATGCCGACATGGCACGCACGGCAGAAACCGCCAATGCTCTGTTGCAAGCACTGCAGGCCGGAGCCGATGCGATACGCCGCAGTGGTGACGATTATGCGAACGCGAGTGGCGCGCTGCTCAAGGGGCTGGTTCGGCATCTCGACGACGAGGAAGATCTGATTGTGCCGCTGATACTTGATCGTGGCGAAGAAGCGCTCGGGGTCGCTCATCACGGCGGCTGAGTGCGCAATCAAAGCCGTTTGAAGTATTGGATGTCGCGCTCGTGTTGCTGCGCGGCCTTTTTAGTAGAGAAGGTGCCGAGATTGCGGCGCTTGCCGGTGCGCGGGTTCTTTTTTCGCGAGTAAAGCCTGTATTTGCCGCTGGCAAGTTTACGGATCATCTTGGTTTTTACAGTCCAGCCAAAACGAATTCACCAGCCGGACGAAAATATGCCTCGGCCAAAGGAACGGTTTTCGTAATATGGCCGCTCCCGGGTATTATTGTAGAACGATCGTGAGGAGTCCTGATTATAAGGCACACCTCGCGGCGGCCGGCTTGCGGTCAGCGGTTGAGGATCTGGCTTGTCGTCGTCGTCAGTGGTGTAATCCCGTACAAAATCGCGCTTACGCGTCGTATTGCGATCGCGACGTGCGACCGGCTGTTCCTCGAAACTCGGGGTTTCGCCGGTGAGCTTCACGCGCGTGTTGAATACGCCTTCTTGCTTAACCAGCGCAAAAAGCGTTGCGGCATTCTCCGTCGACAGACGCACGCAGCCATGCGACGCCGGCCGGCCCAGATTGCGCGCTTCGAAGGTGCCGTGGATGGCGTGGCCAATCTTGGTGAAGAAAATTGAATTTGGCATCGGTGCGTCGTCCCACTCCCGCGAGAAATGGTCACGCTCCATGCGGAATGGCTGAAATTCGCCGGATGGTGTGTCGTAGCCCTGCCGCCCGGTAGATACCGGCCATGCATAACGATCCTCGCCATCGACGGTCACAGTCATCTTCTGAGCGGCCTTATCGATGACGATCATGACATTGGCGCGTGCCGGCTGAGCGAACGTGAGCGCGGCGAGCACCGGGGCGGCGGCGAGCGCAAGACGGTGGCGACGCATGTGAACACTCCAGCCCCGACCCTTGAGCCAAGCCAACCCTAACATTGTCGTGCAAGCCAATTGGGGCGGATCACGTAATATTCATATTGGCGAATGAATCCCAAAGTGGCCCGCCAGCACCGATGCAAAACTCCAACGGCCCCCGGGGACCCGTGGTGGTCGCGACCAAAAGCCCAACGCGGCCATTGAATTCCAGTTCCGGGCGGCCGAAGCCGAATGTCTCCGGCTTCGACGTATGGCAAGCGTTGGCGCCTACTGCAGCTGATCGGCGACCTTATCGATGCCCGCTTTCACGCATGCCTCATCTTTTTCGCCGCCCGGTGCGCCAGAGGCTCCGGCCGCGCCAATCACCTGATCGCCCACCTTGATCGGTAGTGCGCCCTGGTTGGCGATGACGTTGGTGAGGTGAATGAGGCCGAGCGACGGGTCATTTTTCAACCGGGTGACGATTTCACCCGACGGCACACGGAACGTGCGTGCGGTATATGCTTTGCGAAAGCTGTTTTCGACAGTGTGCGGGCCGGTGTTGTCGCCCCGGATCTGGACGATGACCTCGCCATTGCGTCCGACGACGGTCGACGACACTGCGTAGCCATTGGCTTTGCACGTGGCGATCGCCGTGGTGGCGATTGTCACCGCCATTTCAGCCGAAATATCTTTGTGTTGGAGCAGGTCAGCGCGAGCAGGCTGGCTGAATGCGGCGATGCCCGCGAGCGCAGTTGCGGCGGCGAATTTGAGCAATGACATGGTCTACTCCTCCGGTGGCGGCCGTCATGATGCGGCCGGATGCCTGCAAGTCTAGCAAGCGCTTGCATGGCGTGCGCCGATCATAATTTTCTCGGCGCGCGGAATAACTTCGTACCTGGAAAGCAGCGACGGTGTTCAGACACCGCTTCGTATAAACGCGCAACCGCTCAACCAATCAATACGATGAGAGCCAAAGATGAAGTAAGCCTTCGGCGCCAGGACCGCGGCCAAAAACGCGATCACTAAATAGTTTTGCTCACAAAGCAGCCTTGAATCGAATTGCCTCAACTTTGTGCCGCAAAAAGTGAGTTGACCGTATGACGCATAAAGACAAAAGTTCGTCATAGGTTGACGTTACAGTCCAAATATTAGACGTCGCCAAATTATGGAGGAAACAAAATGAGGCGCATTCTGCTCGCGGCACTGATTACATCGTTCGCTGTCGGTTCAGCGCTGGCCCAATCTTGCGAAACCAAGGCGGTTAGCAAAGAGGGCAAGCCGCTCGCGGGAGCCGCGAAAACGAGTTTCATCAAGAAATGCAAGCAGGACGCGTGTGATGGCAAGGCCGTTGGTAAAGACGGTAAGCCGCTCGCGGGCGCTGCGAAAAACAGCTTCATGACGAAATGCGAGAAGGATGCCTAGCCGCATCCGCGGCGCAATTCAGGAGTTGGGGCAATGCGTACCGTCGCAATCATTTGTTCGGCTATCGTTGGCATTTCATTTCTGTCTTTGCCTGCCGTCGCACAGCAAAAGACGGTCAAGGCTTGCCAGGAAGAATGGCGAGCCAACAAAGACGCAAATCAGGCCAAGGGAATAACTGAAAAGGCCTACGTCACGCAGTGCCGTGCCGCCGGCGCTGCCGCGCCTGCGTCCGCTCCGGCTGCGTCGTCGGCGCAGAAAACGGCAGCGCCTACCGGAGATCAAAAGACGGCCAAGGCATGCCGCGATGAATGGCGGGCGAACAAAGACGCCAATCAGGCAAAGGGGATAACGGAAAAAGCCTACATCGCCCAGTGTAGGAC
>JBATYN010000529.1:0-2976 GCA_049674125.1 Pseudolabrys sp.
CCGCTCATCCCCGCGAAAGCGGGGATCCAGAGCGACAATTTCTTGGCCCTCGACCGCGTCCCTGGATTCCCGGCTGCGCGGGAATGAGCGGAGTATGGATCGACCCATGACCGCGCACACCAAAGGCTCGGGCATGACCTGGGTTGGACGCGCGATCCGGCGGCTGGAAGACCCGGCGCTCATCACCGGTCAGGGACGCTTCACCGCGGACCTGCCCGCCACGCATTGGGTACGCTTCGTGCGCAGCGCCGTGGCGGCCGGAAAGATCAAAAGCATCGGGTGCCCCAAAGGGGCGACGGTGATCACGGCCGCGGACCTCAAAGGCGTGAAGGCAATCACGCCGATGCTGCACAAATTCAATTACAAGCGGGTCGGTCAGCCGGTGCTCGCCGACGGCGTCGTTCGCTTTACTGGCGAACCGATTGCTGCGGTCGTCGCGGCGAGTGAAGAAGAGGCCGAGGATATTGCCGATCAGGTCGAGATCTCGATCGACGATACCACACCGGTGACCGACGCACGTGCGGCACTCGAACCCGGCGCACCGCAGGTGCACGCCGAAGCACCCGGCAACGTCATCCTCGAGGGCAAAGTGAAGACCCCCGGTTTCGACGCCACGTGGAATAACGCGCACAAGATCATCAAGGTTGAAGCGCGCTCGCACCGCCAGAATGCGACGCCCATGGAGACGCGTGGCGCCCACGCAACTTATGACACCGCGACCGGACGCGTCACCCTCACCTGTACGACGCAGATGCCGCATCTCACCCGGACCGCGATTTGCGACGTGCTCGCTTTTCCGGAATCCGACCTGCGCGTGATCGCTCCCGATGTCGGCGGCGGCTTCGGCCAGAAGATGTCGCTCGCGAGCGAATATGTGGTGCTGGCCTGGCTGGCGCGAAAGTTCAAAAGCTCGTTTGGCTGGAGGGAAGACCGGCGCGAGAATCTGATCGCCGGCTTTCATTCGCGCGATCAATACATCACGCTCGAAGGTGCTTTCGACAAGAGCGCCAAGCTCGTCGCCCTCAAAGCCGACGTCGTCGCGAATATCGGCGCCTATTCGTGCTTTCCGACCACCTGCGGGGTTGAACCGCTGATGGCGATGGCGGAAATGCCGGGACCTTACGATGTCCAGCAATATGCCTGCCTCGCGCGCGGGGTCATCACCAACACCTGCACCATGGCACCCTATCGCGGCGTGTCGCGGCCGGTGATCACCTTCACGCTCGAACGGCTGATGGACAAGGCCGCCCGCTCGCTTGCGATCGACCCGGTCGATATCCGGCGGCGCAACCTGATCGATAAATTTCCGTACAAATCCGCCACGGGCCTCGAATACGACGACGCCACATATAAAGAGGCGCTGGAAATGGCGGTCAAAGCGATCGATATCCCTGCTTTCCGCAAACGCCAGAAAGAGGCGCGCAGCAAAGGCCGACACCTCGGTATCGGCCTCGCAACATTTTCCGAGCGTACCGGCTACGGCAGCGCTGCGTTCGCAGCGCGCGGCATGGACATCACACCGGGCTGGGAAACCGTGATCGTGACGGTCGACCCCGCGGGTTTTGTCGAGGCACGTATCGGTTCATCGCCGCATGGCCAGGGATTGCGCACCACTCTTGCGCAAATTATCGCCGACGAGATCGGCGTCACGCCGGAGATGATCAAGGTGGTGCACGGCGACACCGACCGCGCGCCTTACGGTTGGGGCACTTTTGCCAGCCGCTCGCTAGTGATTTCCGGTGGCGCCACGTTAATCGCCGCGATGAAAATTCGCGCCAAGTTGATCAAGATCGCCAGCCACCTTTTGGAGGCTGCGCCTGACGACATTGTGCTCGCGGATGGGGCCGCAAAAGTTGCCGGCACCGACCGCGCGATCTCCCTCGCAAAGCTCGCACGCGAAGCCTATACGCAAACGCACCGTTTTAAGGGGGAGATCGAACCGGGGCTGACGGAAACGGGCCACTACGATCCGCCGGGCACGTTTTCCAATGCCTGCCACATCGCCATTGTCGAGGTGGATGTCGAGACGGGGCACGTGAAGGTCGAGAAATTCGTGGTGGCAGAGGATGCCGGCCGCATCATCAATCCGATGATTGCGGATGGTCAGGTCCATGGCGGCATCGCGCAGGGCATTGGCAACGCGCTGCTCGAGGAAATTATCTACGACGATAACGGTGCCATCCTCACCGCGACACTCGCCGACTATCTGCCGCCGACAGCACACGAAATTCCACCAATAGAATTGCATCACATCGAAACGCCGAGCGCCAATTCGATCACCAAAGCCAAGGGCCTGGGCGAAGGCGGCTGTATCGGCGCGCCGGCGGCGGTGGTCAACGCGATCAACGACGCGCTCTCGCCTTTCGGCGTGGACATTGATGAGATACCGGCCACCCCGCAGCGCATCCGCGCCGCCTTGCGCAAGGCCGAGAAGGCCGCATGAGCGGTGAGAGACCGAGGATGACCAACAAGACCAACATCACGCTCACCATCAACGGCCGCGATTATGCGATCGCAGTTGAGTCGCGCCGCACGCTCGTCGATGCCATCCGTGAAGATTGCGGACAAACCGGCACGCACATTGGCTGCGAGCATGGGGTCTGCGGCGCATGCACGGTCATCGTCGACGGTGAACCTGTGCGGTCCTGTCTGATGTTTGCTGTGCAGGCGGACGGAAGGAAAATCCGTACCGTCGAAGGTCTTGCTGATGGCGACAAACTGCACCCGATGCAACAGGCCTTCATGGATCATCATGGCCTGCAATGCGGCTTCTGCACGCCCGGTTTTCTGATGCTGGCGGTCGGCGTGCTCGAACGCGAACCGAACATCAGCGACGACGATTTGCTCGACGTGCTGTCATCGAATTTGTGCCGGTGCACCGGCTATCAAAACATCATCAAGGCGGTGCGCGCGGCGGCGAAAGAAATGCGGACGTGAAGACGATCAGGCACAACAGTTCGGCGCACTCTCTTCGCC
>JBATYN010000530.1:0-10492 GCA_049674125.1 Pseudolabrys sp.
GCGCCATGGCGCGCTATGTCGATCCGCAATCGAGCGGACCGGTAATCGAGCTTGGGCCGGGTACCGGCCCCGTGACCGAGGCCCTGGTTCGGCAAGGTGTCGACCCCGCACGCTTGATCCTTGTTGAATTCGATCCCGATTTCTGCCGGCTGTTGCGCACGCGCTATCCGGCGGCGACCGTCGTCCAGGGCGATGCGTATCGGCTCCGCCGCTTGCTTGAGACGTATGTCGATGAACCGGCTGCCGCTATTGTTTCGGGGCTGCCACTCGTGACCAAACCGCTGCGCACGCGGCTGCGTCTGATTTCAGACGCGATGTCGTTGCTGGCGCAAGGCGCTCCGTTTGTGCAATTCACCTACGCGATGTTGCCGCCCATTCCGAAAGAATTGTCCGGAGTGCGGGCGGAAGCCTCGGATCTGATCTGGATGAACCTGCCGCCTGCGCGCGTGTGGGTCTATCGCGGCCGCTGATGGTGTGGTGTCATCGCCCGCGAAAGCGGAGCCGCTGATGCCGATCCCAAAAATTCTCGTTCTCCCTGGATCGACCCGGATCGGTTCGCATAACGTCAAGCTCGCTGCTTTGGCCGCGAAAGAACTGACGCTGCTCGACGTCGATGTCACTCGTATATCGCTCGCCGACTATCCGCTGCCAATCTTCGAGGCTGATATCGAGGTGCGCGGGGGTCCGCCTGCCAATGCGCTCAAATTGAAACAGATGATCATGGCGCATCACGGCGTGTTCATCGCCAGCCCCGAATACAGCGCCTCGGTGACGCCTCTCCTCAAGAACGCAATCGACTGGGTTTCGCGCGTGCGTGAGCGCGGCGATCCGACGTACGCCGCCTTCAAAGGCCGCGCGTTCGCAATCAGCTCAGCATCGCCCGGGCGGATCGGCGGCCTGCGTTCGCTGATGGCGTTGCGGCAAATTCTTGAACTTGGCTGCGGGGCGTTGGTAATCCCGGAGCAGGTGACCATTCAGCGCGCCGAGAGTGCTTTCGACGACATGGACAATATTGCTGATGCGGGCATCGCCAGCCAGTTTCGCACGCAGCTCGAGCGGCTGGTGGAGATGGCGCGGCTGATGGTGCGAGGAGGATGACGGTGGTGTTGGACGCGCGCGAACGGCTGATCGTTGCACTCGACGTCCCGACGGTGAAGGCGGCCGAAGCGATGGTTGCGCGGCTCGGCGAGTCGGTCTGTTTCTACAAGATCGGTTACCAGCTTGCCTTTGCCGGTGGCTTGCCGTTCGCCGCCGATCTGATCGCGGCAGGCAAGCAGGTCTTTCTCGATCTCAAGCTGCACGACATTGGCAATACCGTGACCAAAGGGGTCGAAAGCGTCGCCCGGCTCGGCGCGACGTTTCTCACCGTGCATGCTTATCCGCAAACCATGAAAGCGGCTGTTGAGGGCAAGCAGGGCTCGACGTTGCGCATTCTCGCGGTCACCGTGCTCACGTCCTATGATGACGCCGATCTTGCGGCAGCGGGTTATGAGCTGACCGTGACGGAGCTTGCCGCGGCCCGCGCTGCACAGGCGCGCGATACGGGGATCGATGGGCTCGTCTGTTCGGCGGAAGAAGCGGCGGCGTTACGCAAGATCGCGGGGCCGGGCATGGTACTGGTCACGCCGGGCATCAGGCCTGCGGGTAGCGCCACCGGCGACCAAAAGCGCATCATGTCGCCTGCGCGCGCGATCGCTTCCGGCACCAACTATCTCGTGGTCGGCCGGCCGGTCATCGAAGCCGGTGATCCGAAAGCTTCGGCAGACGCAATCGTCGCAGAGATTCATGCAGCGGCAAAATAGGGGGATCGATGGTTAAAGGTTACTGGGTTGCGAATGTCGACGTTTCAAATCCCGATAGCTATAAGCAATATGTGGCGGCCAATGCGGTGCCGTTCCACAAATACGGCGCTAAATTTCTGACGCGCGGCGGCAAATCGGAATTGGTCGAAGGCAAGCTGCGCTCACGCGTCGTGCTCATAGAATTTCCGAGTTTTGAGGCTGCGCTCGCCTGCTATCGCTCGCCCGAATATGCCGCCGCCAAGAAGCTTCGCGAATCCGCGTCCGTTGCGGATATCATGGTTCTGGAGGGCTACGACGGCCCGCAGCCATAGTGCCTTTTCGGCGTTGCCGCGCTATATCCACGCCACGTTCCGGGAGTTGAACCTATGGCCGAAATGCGGCTCGTGATTGCCGGTGCCGGCGGGCGGATGGGCCGCACCTTGGTGAAGGCCATCGCCGACAGCAAGGAATTTGCGCTTGCGGGCGCGTTGGAAGACGCGCGTTCGCCGCTCATTGGCTGGGATTCCGGCACCCTCGCCGGGCTTCCCGAGAACGGCATCAAGCTTGCTGCTGATACCGCCCCGCTGTTGGCGAAGGCCGATGGCATCATCGATTTTACGGCGCCGGTGGCGACTGTTGCATTCGCCGCGGTCGCCGCATCCGCGCGCAAGGTGCATATCATCGGCACGACCGGTTTGAGTGCGGCCGACGAGGCAAAGATCAAAGACGCCGCCAAGACCGCCGTCATCGTCAAGTCCGGCAATATGAGCCTGGGCGTCAACTTGCTCGCGGCGCTTACCAAGCGCGTGGCTAAGACACTCGATAAGTCCTTCGACATCGAAATCCTGGAAATGCATCATAACCAGAAGGTCGACGCGCCCTCTGGCACGGCCCTGATGCTCGGCCGCGCGGCGGCGGAAGGCCGCGGCATTGACCTCGACAAAAACTCGGTGCGCAGCCGCGACGGCAATACTGGCGCGCGCCATGCTGGCGATATCGGTTTTGCGAACTTGCGCGGCGGCAGCGTGGTTGGCGAGCACAGCGTGATCTTTGCAGGGCCGGCGGAGCGCATTGAGCTCGCGCACAAGGCCGAAGACCGCATGATCTTCGCGCGCGGCGCACTGCACGCAGCGCTGTGGGCGCGCAACCAAAAGCCGGGACTTTATTCGATGCTGGACGTTCTTGGATTGAAGGACTTCTGAGGAATAAAGATGACTGATCGTCTTCTCGTACTTGTGCGCCACGGCCAGAGCGACTGGAACCTGAAAAACCTGTTCACCGGTTGGCGCGACGTCGACCTGACCGACAAAGGCATTGCTGAAGCGCGCGAGGCGGGCCGCAAGCTCAAGGCGCAAGGAATAAAGTTTGACGTGGCTTTCACGTCGGGGCTCAAGCGCGCGCAGCGCACGCTCGATCTGATGCTCACGGAGTTGGGCCAGACAACGATTCCGGTGTTCAAGAATCAGGCGCTCAATGAGCGCGATTACGGCGACCTTGTCGGTCTCAACAAGGACGACGCGCGCAAGAAGTGGGGCGAAGAGCAAGTGCACCTGTGGCGACGCTCATATGACGTCGCGCCGCCGGGTGGTGAAAGCCTGAAAGATACGCTCGCGCGCACGTTGCCGTATTACGTTACTGAGATTTTGCCGCGCGTCATGCGCGGCGAGCATGTTTTGGTGTCAGCTCACGGCAATTCGCTGCGTGCGCTGGTGATGGTGCTCGACAAGCATACGCCGGAGACGATCACCAAGCTTAATTTGGATACCGGCGTGCCAATGATTTACCGGCTCAATGCCGATTCGACCGTCGCATCGAAGCTCGACTTGGCGGCGTAATCTGGCGGCGTAATCTGGCGGCGTAACTAAGCGGCGGCCATTCCCGCTTCCCATCCGAGCATCGCGCGTTTGCGTGTGATGCCCCAGTGATAGCCGGTGAGATCGCCATCCTTGCCGATGACGCGGTGGCACGGCACCACAAAGCAAATCGGGTTCTTGCCGACTGCGGCGCCAACAGCGCGCGCCGCCTTGGGAGAACCGGTCTTTACAGCAAGATCCGAATATGTGGTGAGGCCGCCCATCGGAATGGTGAGCAGTTTTTCCCACACACGCACTTCGAAATCTGTGCCGATCAAAACCACACGCAACGGCTGGTCTTTACGCCATAGCGCCGGATCGAAAATGCGGCGTGCAGTCGCTGCGGTTGCTGCGAAGTCTTCCACGTAGCGTGCTTTGGGCCATCGCGCCCGCATGTCTTTGAGCGCCGCGCGTTCTTTGCCGGTATCGGCGAGCGCAAGCCCGGCGAGCCCGCGCGGTGTGGTCATCACCAACGCCATTCCAAACGGGCAGGGATGATATCCGTAAGAAATCGTGAGGCCCTCGCCACCTGCTTTCCATTCGCCCGGCGACATAGCCTCGTGCGTGACGAATAGATCGTGGAGCCGGCCAGGACCGGACAACCCGACTTCGTAGGCGGTGTCCAGCACGCTTGCCGACGAACGGAGTAGTTCTCGCGCATAGTTGAGCGTTAGCGCTTGCAGGAAAGCTTTCGGAGTGAGCCCGCACCAACGCCGAAACAAATGGTGCAGGTCGGTGGGAGTGACACCGGCAGCATCTGCAATCGTTTCGATTTCCGGCTGAGACCGCCAGTTCCCGCGAATATGGGCGATGGCGCGGCGCACGATGTCGTAGTCGGCAGCCGCGGTCGATAGCGGTGCGAATTCGGTGAACCGGTCGGTCATGGCAGATTTTGTGAGGGTCATTGTCATACTGGCTATCTAAGCCCGCTACGCGCCGCAAACCACCCGATTTCTGCCTAGTCGAACACCGTTCTTGTCGGTCCGCGCCGGGCCTCGCCAAGCGCGTTGTCGAGTTCCTTTGCAAAATTGGCCTTTTCGTCGGGGCCCAGAAAGCTGGCGATGGCGAGCTTTTTGCCGCGCGAGACCAGGAATAGCCGGTCGATGCCGAATTCCTCGAGCTCGACCTTGTCGAGCCGCACCCAGAGCGGATTGAGCACCCATTCCCGCGCGCGGCCCAGATGACTTACTTTGCGGACCTTGAGCGAAGATGGCGTGACAATGACCTGCTCGTAGGCTTCTGCGTGGCGATAATTGAGGCGGAAGGCCCAATACAGCAACAACACGTCGAGCCCGAAGAAGCCGAACACCGGCCAGGCGCCGAGCAGCAAAAACATCACGCCGGTGATGAAGCTGACGCCACCAAACAGCAGCATCAAAACCAGAAACCCCACGCGCCCGAGAGAGCGGTGCGGTGTCAGCGTCGCCGAAAAGATGGTGGGTTCGAGATCGTCAGCGTTGTCGGCCATCATCGTGAACAGTATACCGAAATCATGGCGAAAAAACCTGCCCGCAAGGCATCGGCGAAATTGCGTAAGGAGAAACCGCGCAAAGCAAAGCGCGTCAAGGTAAAGCCTGCACCCAAACGGGCAGCGGCTGCTGCCGAGGCTGCCGCCGGCGCCTTGCCGCAATGGACTGCGGCGCAAATCGAGGAGGCGTTTCGCCGCTTCAAAGCCGCCAATCCAGAGCCCAAAAGCGAGCTTCAATACATCAATCCATTCACGTTGCTGGTCGCGGTGGTGCTCTCAGCCCAGGCGACCGATGCGGGCGTCAACAAGGCCACGCCCGCGCTGTTTGCACTTGCTGACGCGCCGGAGAAAATGGCTACACTCGGGGAAGACCGTGTCCGCGAATTGATCAAGACCATCGGCCTTTTTCGCACCAAGGCGAAAAATGTCGTCGCGTTGTCGCGGCAATTGCTCGCCGAGCATGGCGGGCAAGTGCCGCGCTCGCGCGATGCTTTGGAAGCCCTTCCCGGTGTTGGCCGCAAGACCGCCAATGTCGTGCTCAATATTGCATTTGGTGAGCCGACAATTGCGGTCGATACTCATATTTTCCGTGTCGGCAACCGCACCGGGATTGCCACCGGCAAGACACCGTTTGAAGTCGAAACCAAGTTGGAACAGGTGGTGCCGGCGCAATACAAGCGCCACGCGCACCATTGGCTTATTTTGCACGGGCGTTACACTTGCGTCGCGCGCAAGCCGCTATGCGAAAAGTGCATTATCAGCGACTTGTGCCAGTGGCCGGGTAAGACGGTCATCTAGAAGAATAAAATTCGGGAGTGTGCGTATGGAAGGCTCGGCGATCGCAAAGACGAGAAAACTCATCCGTCGTGACACGCATGAGATCCTTCGACGGGCTGGGTTGTCTGCGAGTGCCGGCGCTGCTTGGACCAAAGCGCAACCGCGGGCAACGAACGCTTTTAAGCGGCATGCTTCGGCCGTAACAAAATTCTGGCGGCGCGGTACTGAGCTTCTTGCTAAACTGCCGGTAAAGCCCAAGAGGACGCCGGAGCAGCAAGTGGCGGCGGACGTCATTCTTTTTGATTGCCGTCGGACTCGCGAAGAATTTCTCACGCGTCACGCCGAAACGATCTATCGCAAGCTCACCAAAAATCTTTCGGAATTTCGGCGCGTCGACGAACTGGCATACGCTGCAGCGAAAATGGTCCCCGGGTTAGTGCCGACCCATAAACAAGTCGATGCCGAAAGCGCGTTGATGCAGAGCGAAAAGGATGGCGTCGAGGTCGATCAGGGCATTTTCCTGTCGCATGTGCTGAGCAAATCCGATATCGGCATGCATCTTTGCGAAGCGATGCTGCTCCCCAGGCCTGAAGCAATCGAGCGCTCGGCAGAATTTATCAAACGCAACGTCATCGATTTCGGCCCAGCAAAAATAGAGCGGCAGGGCAAGGCAGCGGTCGTCACCATTAAAAATCCGCGCTTTCTCAACGCCGAAGATGACGACACGCTCGATGACAGCGAGACTGCCGCCGACATCGCTATTCTTGATCCGATAAGCGAGATTTGCGTATTGCGCGGCGATTTTGTCGATCATCCGAAATACAAAGGGCGCAAGATCTTTTCGAGCGGAATCAATCTTACTCATCTCTATCGCGGCAGGATTCCGTACCTTTGGTACATCCGCCGCGATATGGGCATCGTGAATAAGATGTTTCGCGGCCTCGCAATCGGTAGCGCAAGTCCCGACGAACTTTATGGCGGCACGCGCGAGAAGCCGTGGGTTGCGGGCGTCGATGCGTTCGCAATCGGCGGCGGGTGCCAGTATCTGCTTGCGATGGACTACGTGGTTGCCGGCAGCGATGCCTACATGACGCTTCCTGCGCGCAAGGAAGGCATCATTCCGGGCGCTGCCAACTTGCGGCTGACGCGGTTCGTCGGCGCACGCGCGGCGCGTCAGGCGATCTTGATGGGTCGTCGGTTTGAATGCGATAGCCCCGAGGGTCGCATGATCTGCGACCTGATCGTGCCGCCGGACCAAATGGAGCAGGCGATCACACGCGTCGTCGATGACTTTACCGGTTCGGGTGTGGTCAGTGCCGCCGGTAACCGGCGCGCATTCCGTGTTGGCGAAGAACCACTCGACACCTTCCGCCGCTACATGGCGGTCTATTGTCGTGAGCAGGCCTATTGTCATTTCAGCCCCGCTTTGATCGCAAATCTTGAGAAACATTGGAACGCCGCGCAGCGAAAAATCTGACGCAACAAGTGCTTGGGGGGCGTATGCCGCGTCTACACCTTAAGGGCGTTAATCTCACACCGCGCAGAGAGACTTTCGACGCGATCGAAGTCGCATCGCGCGACGAGATTGGCGCGCTTCAGCTGAAACGGCTGAAATCGACCCTCAAGCATGCCTATTGCAACGTCGCACACTGCAAGAAGACATTCGAAAAGGCGGGTGTGCATCCCGACGATTTGAAATCACTGGATGATCTGCGAAAATTTCCATTCACGACAAAAGACGATTTGCGCAGCCATTATCCGTTCGGCATGTTTGCAATTCCGCGCGAGCAGGTGCTGCGGGTGCATGCCTCGTCGGGCACCACGGGCAAGCCGACCGTTGTTGGCTACAGCCGGCGCGATCTCGAGACCTGGGCCGATCTGATGGCGCGCTCAATGCGAGCGGCGGGATGCCAACCCGGCATGCTGGTGCAGAATTCCTACGGCTACGGGCTTTTTACTGGCGGCATTGGCTTCCACTACGGCGCCGAGCGGTTCGGCATGACGGTCGTCCCGGTGTCAGGCGGCATGACCGAACGACAAGTGCGATTGATTGCGGATTTCAAGCCCGACGTTATCTTTGTGACGCCCAGTTACATTCTCGCGATTCTTGATGAGTTTCGTGCGCAGGGTGTCGATCCGCGGCAAAGTTCGCTCAAGATCGCCATGTGCGGCGCCGAGCCCTGGACCAATGCCATGCGCGCGGAGATCGAAGACGCCTTCGATCTGCATGCTATCGACAACTATGGGCTGTCCGAGCTCATCGGGCCCGGTGTTTCTTGCGAATGCATCGAGAGCAAAGACGGTCCCCATATTTGGGAAGACCATTTTTATCCGGAAGTGATCGATCCGGTGACTGGCAACGTCGTAGCGGATGGTGAGGTTGGCGAGTTGGTGTTCACAACCTTGACCAAAGAAGCGATGCCGATTGTGCGCTATCGCACCCGGGACCTTTCGCGCTTGCTGCCAGGCACGGCGCGTTCAATGCGCAGAATGGAGAAAGTGGCCGGGCGATCCGATGACATGATGATTGTGCGCGGCGTCAACGTATTCCCCAGCCAAATCGAGGAGATCATCCTGAAAGATGAGCGGCTGTCGCCCCATTTCGTCATCGAACTGCGTCGTGTCGAGCGACTCGATGAAATTACAGTGGTCGTCGAATCGCGTCCGGATGCTGATGATGAAATATTTTCCACCTGCGACCGTGAGCTCTCTCATCACATCAAGGAGTTGATTGGCGTGACTGCGGCAGTGCGGACGGTCAAGCCCGGCACCGTCGAGCGATCCCTTGGCAAGGCCAAGCGGGTAATCGATATGCGGTCGAAGAGCTGATAATCAACGCGCCGCTTCGACTACCTTAAATCGCGGGTCCGACAACTTCTTGTGAATGTGCACCATGAACGCCATAGCGAAAACCGGTGTTGCGAAATTGAGAATCGGTATCGATACGAACACCGCCACGATCATTCCGGCCAGGAACACATAGATTGCGTTGGCCTTGCGCATCGCCTTTGCCTCACCCGGCGGGCGGAATCGCATTGCGGCGAGCTCGAAATATTCACGGCTGAGCAGATAGGCATTCGCCAGAAACAGGATAATCACGCCGAGACCGGCGAATAAGACGAACGGCAGCGCACAGAAATAGACCACAAGCGCCAGCGCGGCGAATTTCAGGCCTTCAATCAGTGCGCGGAAAAACGGCAGGGCGCGGCCCGGCGGCCCGGCGGGGTAGTGCTCGCGCTCGACGGCGTCGGCGATCTCGTCGACAAAAAAACTGCCGACAAATGCGGCCACCGCCGGCATCAGGAACAGTGCGCCGGTGATGATGCCCAGCCCCGCCATGATCGAAAGCACCCAGGCGAGTGCGGACCAGGCAGCGTGGGGCGCGACACCAGTGGTTTGCTCGGCCCAATTGGCGCCGGTTTCCGCCCACGCAGATAGCATACGTTGCAGGAAAACGCCGATGAGCGTGATGAGGATCAAAGCGAGCCCAACGGCCTTGAGCAACACGTGCCGCAAGGCGGGGCTGAACATCTGCGAAAGAGCGTTGACGGCGGCGTCAATCATGCCGGCACAATTAATGTGTACCGGCGCGCACGGCAAGTCCGGCGGCTATGCCACTGGTGAAAGCGTGTCGTTGTCTGCCGGAACGAGCGCGATCATTTCGTCGGGGTCAGCAGCAGGCAGATCCGCCCAGGCCATCGCCTTGTAGTCGAAGCCACGGACGAGTGTTGGCTTCACAACCTCGAAGTAGGGGGAGATATCGAAGTCGCGCGGCGCATAGAGCGAAGAATGCCGAATCTCCAGAATCTCCTGTCGCGCCGCTTCGCTATCAAGCCGTGTGACCTTTGGCAGGATCGGATAGCGCACCGTTTCGAACGCCTGCGCGATCAGTGCCGAGCATATGATCCGCGTCGGATGACCGGAGCCGAGCGAGATCATTCGCCGGCGCCAGCGTTGCGGCACCGGAAGCGGAAGCAGATAACGCAACAGGTCGATGACGTTCTTGAGATCGTAATCGAAGCCGATGCGTTCGGCGGCGTAAGCACAAACGCGCGCGCGATCGTCATCGTCGAGTTTGGTCGGACGGCAGATGCGGGTGTGAAAGCGCGCGTACTTTGACAGTGGCGCCGCTACAACTCCGTGTCCGATATTGGCTTCCACCAGTACGAGCGGCTCGCCGTCGGCGGTCGCGCGGTCACCAATCGGTCCGACATAAAGCGCCGCATGCGACCAGGTGGATTGTGTGAGATATTTGATGACGCCGGAGATGTGGTTGTTGCCTTCGACCAGCAAAACGTCGCCGGGCTGCAAGGTCGTGCGTAAAGCTTCGGGGTCTGACGGCGTGAAAGGCTCATAGCCTTGCGCCGGCTTCTCCAGATAATGGGCTAAAAAGCGCCCAACCCCATCGACCATCCAACTCATGACCGGCCCTTCGGCACCAGTTCTTGGCGCGCAAGGCGCTCCCCCGGCGGTACGTTCGTGCTCCCGCCACGCCTCTGATCGGCGAATTGAGTGAGAAGTCATTGCAATTTGGTTCATTGTTCCCGCGGGTTGCAGGCCGTTCGTCGGCGTTACAAATCGTTAGCCATGAAATTTGCCGCTCGACACGTGTT